>DATDNG010000001.1:0-2165 GCA_036518375.1 Nitrososphaeraceae archaeon
CGATAAATCTAGGTTACGATTGGCATTATCATCTTTGTCTGCTTGAATAGCACCAGCATGATATCCTCTACAGTACTCTTCCCCAACTCCACCTTTGCATGGAAAAGCATAGGCTGATTTAACAACATCGATAGAAGAAAACTGTGAGATAGTTGTTGTTGTTGTTGTTGTTACACCAACTACAGATAAAGCTAATGACGCTGCTACTACTACAGATGAGATACCTAAACTTGTATTTTTTATCATGATATATGTAGAGAGGGCTTTAATGTATTCGTTATGGAAGAAAAAGTTGAAGATGTTCCCAAAAACTGACATTATCTCTGCTATTGTACGGTGCAGGCAATAGAGATACGTAAGGGATTTTCGCTTCGATATTTGGGCTCTTAGAGGTGTCTCACTTTTCTTTTACTGCTGCAATCATTGCATTACTAGAATCAAAGTAGGTCAAGGTAATAGTATAGTTCATTTGTGTGGAAGTATGTCTTTTAGATTAACTATAAGTGATAATACCAATTACCTTTTTACAGGAGATCTTTTGTTTGTCGATGGAATAGGAAGACCGGATCTTCATGACAAAGCAGAAGAATTTGCTGACAGTCTTTTTAAGACGTATCATGAAAAGATACTAAATCTTCCCGATGAGACAATAATCCTTCCCGCACACTTTAGTGGTAGTTTTGAGCATGAAGAACCTGTTTTTGGTTCGATAGGATCAATAAGGAAAAGAGTCAAAGTTCTCTCTGTTTCACAGGACAAATTTACCGAATTTATAATGAAGAATATTCCTGCTCAGCCAATGAACTATAAGAAAATAATCGATATAAACAAGAACATGACACCCTGTGATGCTATAAAGGAGTCAGACCTAGAGGCTGGGCCTAATTCATGCGGAATAGCAGGTTAAAATCCTATAAGATATGTTATTTACTTACATAAGATATGTCGATTAAGTGTGCAGAATGTCAATGTGTCCCTGAAGAATGTATTAAACTCAGTGATAGTCAACGCTGTCTAAACTGCACAAAAGAAACTTGTTGTTGTACATTGATTCATCATGATTATTATACAGCCATGAAGCTTTCGGTCATGGATGATGATTATTGCTGCTCTGATGGAATGTGCAACAAAGATAGCAGTAATAACTCCACAGCTGAGGCAAGTACAAAAAGTAAAAAATCAATATACGAGTTCTTCAAACATGTAAAAAATTTGTATGCTGCTGCACTTGGTATTGAGATTCTTTGTATTGCTGCAGCTGAAATCGGCGAAAATATGGGTTTGTACCTTCTTGGGTTCAATCACATAGGAATTCCATTTGCTTATGCAATGGGCTATTTACTTGCTACTTTCACTACGTTTGTAACAATCCTTGGCCGATACAAATATTCCTCTGCCGATAGAATCGATAGTTGTTGCTCTGTATTAGAGCAGGATGCTAACAAAGACTTCCTCTCAAATGTTGTCATAACATTCAAAAACTTTGGCTTGGGCTTGAGGAAAATGAAGGAACTCCCAAAGCAGCCAAACCTATGGGAGATATTAAAGACTAGTCTTGTCATACTAGTTATTGCTGAAACAGCATGTATAATTACTGCTGAAACAATAGACTTGATATTTTATAGACAAGCATTCTATTTGTCAATTCCATTGGCTCTACTTGCTGGAGCATTTACAGTAGTAGCGCCTGAGGCCTACAAAAAAACAAAAGCAGGAAGAAAAGAAATGATCTGAGAGCTTGGCATACGTGAATAATGATAACAGGATAGTTGACAGCAGCGCCTTAGCAGCCATCATTATTAAGTTGTAGTGTGAATCGTCTAGTCTACACTTTAATGTTGTTTTCTTCTTTCATTTTCTCAATCATCCTTTTACGCAAAGTAAACGAAATAATCATAGTCCCTATAAATGTGGCTGACCAGTAAAGCCACAAATCAGTTACACTTCCAGATACTAAAGCAGGTGCTAATGAGCGTGCTGGATTCATAGAAGCGCCAGAAATAAAGGACAAGAAGAATATATTTAAACCAACTATTCCGCCTATGGCTATTCCGCTGAATCCTCTCAAGCCTTTTGTATAGACTACTATCAGAATTACAGTCATCAATAATGCTGAAGCCAAGACCTCAACTCCAAATACCACCGGAATTGGATATGAATGATTA
>DATDNG010000002.1:0-4724 GCA_036518375.1 Nitrososphaeraceae archaeon
GGGGATAATGTTTAAAGGAGCAGAAGGTAATCACGAGGTAAGTGACAGCGGAAATAATGCATCAGAACTATTAAGAGACTTTGGACAAAAGAATTGGACTACTTCCTTCAATTACAAGAACGTTCACTTTGTCATAATAGACGAGGAACATGGAAAACCGGATGGCAATGCTCTTGACAAAGATCTGGCTACTGCAAGAGCTGATACCGCTATAAAATGGGTTATTTTAGCCTTCCACGAACCTATATACACATCACCTAGCGACCATGCACCAGATGAAAATGGTATCAAGTCCATTGTACTGCCTCTGATTGACAAGTACCATGTAGATCTCGTATTGCAGGCACACAATCATAACTACCAGAGAAGTTTTCCATTGCAATTAGACAAGGTAACTGACAACAACACAAATAGCATTTATCAAAGTCCAAAGGGAACGATGTATACGCTTGTGGGGACAGGTGGTCAAGACAACTATGCACTACGTAGTCAAGCAAACTATGTACAGAAACAGTTTACAGGCATACATGGTTTCCTTAAAGTGGACGTTTCAGATACAACATTGATTGGAAGCTTTATTGCAAATGATGGGACAATAAAAGATACATTTACAATCAATAAATGAACTATTGACGACAAAGGTTCTTTGTATTATTGTTTGATAGTCAAACGTTTCCTTTGTGGTTGATAGTATTACTATGATAGGTTGAGTGGAAAATGAGTTCTGCCAATGGTCACCATTCATTTTACCATATCATCAAAATCTTATTTAATAACGAATGCCAGGGAGAACTTTTGGAGGTAGCAAAACATTTTTAATACTTTGTTAAGTCAGCTAATGAATAAGACAATGGCTGCAACAGTTATAGCAGAATGAAGCGATTGTCTTGGACAAAAGTCAAAATTAGTATTTGCGTTTATCTACTTTGGTCTACTACATAGATAGAAGCATCTCTTTTATTATTATTATTTTTTCAAACCCATCTATTTAGACGAAAATATCGGTTGAAGCAATTTAGTATGTTCCTGATATATTATTCAACTATTATGTAAATGTCTTATTTTTCGGATTCTAAAGTTATCTATGGTTTTCCTTCCTTATTCTGCATACCTATACTCCAATAGTAGAATTCTGCGGATGATTGCACTTACACACTCGATTACTATTATTACCATGTAATGAAAGTTTATGATGACATGTATGGTAGCTACAAATTGGTTCTGCTTCTTGACCATATACATCGATAACCTTAGTTGGTTGCCGTCGTGATTGTTGTCTTTTGTCTAATTGTTTTATATCAGCCATTATGGATTGGGAACTGCTTGAAAATGTAGAATTATCCAGTAATAAACATTTTAATCAAATTTTCTCTAATATCTCTTCTACGAGCAGCGTTGCTTATTACAATATATACAGTTGGTACCAGTAGCCAATCCAAGTAGCACGTACCATCATTAGTACGTCAAGATAGTTTCCTTATAACCTTATTTGCAAATATATCTAATGCCTCAAATTCTCCAGATGGTTCCAAAATCACTATGATGTTCGATGCCATCTGCTCAAGTAATTCTATTTGCCTTTATACATCTTCTTGTGTTCTCTGTCGTAGCTAAATCTTTTTTTCTGTCTACTCAATAGATAATAGACATCATCATTAATTAGCTGTAAGAGACTTCATGATATATAATCATGACATGCAGAAGTGGTAAATAAAATATTATATCTATACAAAGTTATGTTACAATAGAATTTACTCTGAATTGTCACATTTATAATTTTATATTGACTGTCCCATATTATGCATTATGTCATTCATGTTTATGTAACCATCATTAAATATATAGCCTTGAAAACATTTGGAACCTGTGTTATGTATAAGCGGTGAGTTATAATGACAAAAAAAGTCGCATTAATAGGACTAGATGGTTTGCTTCCATCATTAATTGAAAAATATTTTAAGATCGACAAGTTGCCAAATATGAAAATGCTGGCCAATGAAGGTGCGCGGGCTGAATGCATACCAATTTTTCCAACTAATTCGGCGAGCAATTGGAATACTATTTCTACAGGCGCTTGGCCAAGAACTCATGGTGTCACAGACATGGTAGTGCACTTGCCTGGAACACCTCTTACAGAGATCAAAAGTGGCTTTTACTCAGATCTCTGCCAAGCAGAACAAATATGGTCAACATGTGAAAGATTCGACAAAAAAGTATTATTGTTAAAGTATATAGCTTCTTGGCCGCCAAATATTAAAAAGGGCACACAAGTAGAAGGCTTTGGTGCCCCTGGCGGTCCAGCATCAAGACCATGGGGCACTACTCCAGTGGCTCTAAGCACAGGCTCATGTTATTCTAATATGCAGTTAGAAAATGCTAAGGTAGTTAATTTCCATGAAGCAAATATCTCTGACTGGAGGAACCTTAGTGTCTCATCTAATCTTCCCCCGCTTGAAGCCCAAATCACAGTTGGGCCCTTGGACGGCATAAAGTATAATGTGCTTCTTCTAAGCTCTGCCTCTTTGAATAAATATGATACAGCTTTAATAGCAAAGAATAAAGATGAAAAGAATAGTTTTCTTTTAAAGAAAGGCCAGGTTTCTGATTGGTTGATAGAAAACTTTGAAGTTAATGGAATCTCTAAAAAGGGATCGTTTAGAATGAAATTGATTGATATAGGAACAACAGATGACGAAAATTTTAAACTCTTTGTGTCTCAAATTTTCCCGCTGGAAGGCTGGACTTTTCCCAATAGTATTGCCATGGAGCTGATAAATAAATTCGGACCACTTCTTGAGTCCATTAGTCACTTTCCACATGTATTTGGTTGGATTGATGAAAACACTTACCTTGATGATATAGCCTACCAAGCAAAATGGATAAGCAATGCGACAAAGTATCTTATGTCTCAATATGGTTGGGACCTATACATGACTCACTGGCAAGCGACGGATAATACTGCACATGGATTTCTTCGGTTCGACAAGTCAGTATTAACAAAATATGAATCAGAAATAGCCGACAGGGTAGTACAGAGAACATATGAAATTTCCGATGAATTAATAGGAAATATATTTCGAGCGGCTACTAACGACACCAACAAAGAGCAGAGCAACGACATTTACACATTTATCGTATCCGATCATGGGCAGGTGATGGGTAAACGCAGGTTTTTTATCAATGGTTATCTCTACGAGAAGGGTTTTATAAAACTGAAAAGAGATTTGGCAACAAGAAAAATATCGATAGACTGGGAAAAGACGCAAGCTTTCGCACAAGGAATGGTTCATATTTATATTAATTTAAAGGGGCGAGATCCGGATGGCATAGTAAATCAAGGGAGGGAATATGAACATACAGTTGAAAGATTGATCGATATACTTTATGATATCAAGGATCCAAAAACAGGATTACGACCCATCAGTCTTGTCCTGCGAAACAAAGAATCTGAATTTTTGGGTCTCAGCGGGGAAAGGGTAGGAGATGTTGTATTTGCAGCCAGTCCTCTTTATGCAATAGACGACAGAGTTAAAGTCAGCGGAGATCCGTTTGAAGATTTAAAGGTAGGCTTCCGTGATGGTAGCATACATGGAGCGCAATTTCCTTCAGTTGACTTGGGCGAACAGGGCACCATGAAGACCACATTTATTGCCCATGGCCCGAATATAAAGAGAGGATACGTCAGGAAGAAACCGATAAGTGTCATGGATATTGCACCTACAATTGCTCATATTCTGGATATACCTGCTCCTAAAGATTCAGAAGGCAATATAATTTATGATTTATTTGAATAAGAAAATTTTAATGATCTATTGAGAAAAAGTTATGTATTGCAGCCATCTCAATAGTCATAATCGAGTCATTAAATAACAATCACGGTGATAGGTATGATGCATTATATCTACTAATGTAGGAATTCAAAATTACAAAAACCGTAGTTGTCAAGATCACTTAAAATGGGCAACAATAACAGCAGTAGTTCACCAAGAAATCATTATCTATAATACAAATTCTTCAGCGCTCCCAAGATATATTACAAATGCATCTGCGGTAAATAAATCAACTGTAATAAATATGATCAAAGGCTGATGTTTTCTTGGCTAGACTTGCTGCAGGTGCAAAACTTGTATGAGCTAATACTTCTAGACACTCAACGTGAAGGCGCTGCCATGTAGGTGATCGTGTTAGGTAAACTAGTGATAGTTGGATTTCTTGACCTACTCCAAAAATTCCCTAACTTTACTTTAGGAGTGCAGAAAACTGTTTTAATATGTCAATTATCTTATCAATATTATTACTGTTTATTGATGATCTTTATAATTGAAAATTGCATGATCTACTCCTACTTTTTTAATATCCTGCAAATCTTTTCCTATCTTGTCAATACTTCCAATTAATAACGGTCTTTGTTTGGGTTTTGCATCATCAGTATTCTGTTCCTCTTTATCAACAGTATAACTTGAATCTGTAACGATAGAACATAGTATTGCAGCAATGTAAATATCTTTGGGGTCCTTTCTGCTTTATAACATTCATTTCTTATCTTTACTATGTTTGATTTAACGTGATCTAGTGAGTTTCATATAACACATATCCATCCATTAGCATAATTTGTTATCCTTGCAAAGTTCCTTGGCTATAACCTCCAAGATAAATTGGAATATGCGGCTTTTGTATGGGTTTAGGACCTATTTTAGATGCAGGTATGTTGTAAAACTGTCCCT
>DATDNG010000003.1:0-7162 GCA_036518375.1 Nitrososphaeraceae archaeon
GGTTCATATGCAACTTACGTCTGATGTGATAATGTATTTGAAGCAAGGAGGTAATGTATTTGAGGCAAACTGCCGTATAAACTTACAACAACAATAAAAAATATAAGTTCTATACCTAATTCAATCAATGCTAATCTGGTATCTCAATTTCATCGATATATGATAGAAAATGGTTCTTCTGAAAGACATCAGAATAATAGTTTGAAGGCAATTGTTTGCTCGAGAGGAATATTTTGAGCCTGTTGGTTTTTGACACAACAAGCACAAATGGCCTGCGAGATCTATTTTAAATATGCATAATGATGACAATGTAATATATGAGAAAAAAGTTTTCATCAGGATTTGGCACTAGATGAGAATGCATCTGTCATACAAGAACAGCTACTAATGGTTATTGTGGTTATTGCTCTGGGTCACATTCAAGAAGCCATAGCAGGTAACATTTGTTTTTCATCCATTTATTATGCAGGGGACAATTCATATAATCAAACCCTGATGAGGAATTATTGGTAGATACTTCATTTCACACATACAATAGTTGATATGGTAAAGCATTAGAGCTATGCCAAGATGAGCATCTAGCCGATACATCTAATTGTGCTTAGTGTTAAGGGTATTTTGAATAATTATAATAATAATATATGCAACACATGCAATCTAACAATTCACATTTTGCTACTAAATGCACTAAGTGAATGAATAAGAACGAGTTTTCTTCCCAAAAAATTGCATAACAGCACAATTTACCAAAGAGAATTTTTTTGCAGTTGTGGATTTCATTATTGCATATGAAATGTGTTCGTGTGTTCTCAGTTGAACTATAATCAGTAAGTTGCACGTTCTTATAATTATAAAGAAGCGGACATACAAGCATCCTAGCGATCATAAACATGATGTGGTTAAAGTTGTGTCGGTCATTCTGCTGGCATGTAGAATACCCATTCTACCCTAATCCTGATCCAACGGCCCTGCTCGAGGAGTACACGTACCCGTTGTTACTGAACCGCAAACTCCTTTTTCTCTTACTTGGCAGGACAATGGAAAAACTAGAATTGCTAAACCTACAGCAATTTCATTACGTTAATTCTTTTTTGTTGATTCCCTAGAAAAATGACTCGTGGATTGCATTTCAGCATGGTTGCCGGTTACCGGTAGTGCAATATCATCTGGTTTGTGACCCTGAGCTGACGTGAATGTTAAGTGATTCTATTTTTTTGATTTCATTTAAGAACATCCATTGATAACCTAAATGGGTTAACATCCATTGATACACAAATTGCAAAAAAAGGTTTGCTCACAGAACCCATGCAGTTAAATATGCTCTACAAAAGTTGAAGGAAGAATCCAAATAAAAAACCGCTTCAATTGTTCTATCTAGATTACCATCAATAACTTGCATCTATTGATGTAAAATAACAATCATTATCAAATACAAATAATTAATCAGTATCAAATATGGTTATATTCTGAATCACCTGTTGCTAGCCTAGCTATCTTTGCTTTGTCAATTATTGTTTTAAGATGTGGATCAGTAATCACAATGCATTATCATCATTTATACTTCTATATGATATTATAATTCATATTTTTCGTTTATGCAATCCCTAATATATTGCTCTTCAAGATTTTCCAAATGTAGTATTAAGCCAAGATATTATCAGTTTGTCCAATGGTGGTTGTAATGAGCTATCGGAAAACATATCAGTACCATGACTATTGCTATCTTGGTATATGTGCAATCTATTATTAGCACAATTTATTTCATTACATAGAGTTTGAGGGTCATTGCCTGCAATAGGATCTTTAGCAGCCGTTGCTATGTAAATTGGACCTTTATATTGCTTTATTGCATCAGAAGTCGTTACTCCTTTATAATCTAAGCCTGGAGATAGAAGAACAACTGTCTTTATCAAAGGATCTGATGCAGCATAGTTCAATGCTACATTAGCTCCAATGCTAGCACCTACTATTGCAATATTGTTTGGATTGATATTCTTCTGTGTTATAAGAAATTGTTTTGCTGCCTTTACATCCATTACCATTTTATTGAAATCATCAGGAGTAAATGATTGAAATGATAATATTGTATTGCCATTTCGGCTAGTGCTTTCACCATGACCTCTTAAATCTATTGACAAAATAGCATAACCATTAGTTTTGTTACTTAAAGTAGATGCAAAGCCATTCCAATCATTTCTATTATGGCCTAACATGTGTAGAAGAATAATTGCATTTGCAGAAGATGTTGCTGTTGTTTGTGGAGCATAATATGTGCCAACTATCAGAACTTTATCATCTGTAAGAAATGAAACACGCTGTCCTCCCACTGTTGCTGATGTTGGATTGTTGTTGTCGTCATTTACAATATTGTTATTATTATTCTCCTGTGCATAGGCTGCTGTTACTGTGTTGCTGCTGCCTAAGATAGTATTGCTGGTAATAGTTAATGTACTTACAATAATAACTAGAACACTAAATACTATCGATAACGATGATCTGTTCATTATTTTACTATATGCAGATGATTGATTAAAAAAGTTAATAATTGTTAAACCACATTTGAACGCTTGTCACTTTTCGCAAGCGAATTCCGTGCAGTCATCTTCATAGACTTTACATCGCCATAAATCTCTCTAAATCCCATTTCATAAAATAGTTGTCGAGATTCTTCGTTATCTGAAATATTTTTTATTCTAAAGTAATCAACACCATCATAGAAGATTGCAAAAAGACCAGAAATTGCTGCTCCTGCAAATACTGGTTTTATTTTCTTGTTATCAATGCCATTGCATGTAGATACGTTTTTCACACTCTCTAGACCTTCTTTCTGCTTCTTTCTGCTAAGACGTATCCTGCCTACATCTATGAAATCATTATTATCTACCTCTTCTTTATTATTGTCCTCTACAGATACATCTATTCTTTTTTTGATATTCAATTCATTGACTAGTGATTTTCCCGGCAGCTTTATATTACGTGTACAATCGCAGAATTCGCACTCCATTGTACATTGGTCTCTTAACCGTGCATCTTTAACTTCAATAATGTCTTCAAAGTATTCGTCTAAAACTTACATTTAATGTAATATCGCATATGTTTGTTTAGTTGATAGAATTTAATTGTCTATTCGACGATTTAAGCATTCAGACAAGTTATAGTAAGGTACAACGGTTGTCTAAAATATATAAGATATCCTTTTGATAAACCTATGACTCTAATCAAACTACCTTTACCATTATTGCTTATTACCATCAATGATAAAAGATGCTATACTATTTTGGTAATAAACGGTAATATATACCATTAAGTCCCCTAGACTGCAATTATAGACGATCTGAGTGACAGGCTGTTCATTTATTAATATATATAGATATTCAAACTGCCATGATAAAATAAAATTTTTGGCATGGTACTAGTCCCCCCAGTGACAACACCTTACAAGCGTGGTTTCTTCACTATTCATCGCTATCCTTCATTATATATTATTATCCGCTAGTATCGCAGAAATGATATTAAAATATCCTTTATTATCCTTTTATATTTTATTACTATCCTTAATAATCCCAAAATTCTATAATATGTAACGTGTAACCATAATGACGACCTATCTGCTGTAGAAGATACGGTTTCAGAGTTACAATCACTATCTAAAAGACAGTCCCTAAAGATGAGGATCTCTTGACGGCAAAGGATTTGATGGCAAGTTTAAAGGAAGCTGGTTATACTAATAAAGAAATCTTAATTCTTACAGGAGAAAAATGGAGTGAGCCTACAGTTAAGTTGTATACACGTGGAATAAACACGAGTAAGGTTATTACTGGTTTTGGTAATGGAATCGTCTTTGTTAATAAACTACAACATTTTTGCAATATTCATCACGTCCATAATACAACTGATCTTTTAGAATTAGTCAATATCTATGGAAGTTTACTTGATATAAAAAAGAAATAAAAGAATTAGATGATAAAAGACGCTCACAAACATACGAGAAGGTTGAAAGCACATGCAATAGCTTTAAACGAAATAAAAATCATTTTTGATAATAACAAAAATATTAGTACGCTAGCTGAAGCGGCAAAAGTGTTTTTGAATGCAAAAAACAAGAAATCGATAGAAGGGTAAAATTGGAAAGTTTAGGGAATAACGAAAAAATAGGAGCTTTGATAACCAATTGGAGTTTCAATCATACTATAACGAAAAGATGGAGCAGAAGGTAAAAGAAATAGAAGACAAAATCAGCACAAATGTATTTCATTTGTTTGGTAGCAAAGAATGGAAAATAAATTGTGATATTTGTGGTCTTGGGCATACAATAAAGTTTAATGCTAGAGATTCAAGTATTCGATTTCAAAATGGTTTTCTTGATATAAGATGGTGATTATATTTATAGATGGTTGAACTAGATCTCATCCATTTTGATATTTCATTAGCAAAATAGTTGTGGTTTACAAGGACTATGGTCTACTTTAATATGAGTAATCATGTAGATGATCCACTCGGCTCTAATATGAGCAATTGATCATAATGGACCAACCATTATCTACAAAGCCAAAACTACAAATAAAGTTAAATCATGCTAAATTATGCGAGTTAAGTTAACGTTGTAAGTTAACAAGGTTAATCAAGTCCCTAATATCCCCTAACCCAAAATACACTGGTCTTCAACCATGCAGATTTCACTTATGTGTTTTATTTGTAAAACAAATCGCGCAGTAACAGATCCTGAATCTGGCGAAGTTATTTGTGGTAACTGTGGTACCGTAATTTCAGACAGAATTCAAGACACAGACAGACCAGAATGGCGTGCTTATAGTGCAGAACAAGAGAAGGATAGAAGCAGAACAGGAATTCCTGTCTCTCTAGCTAGAGCCGATATGGGACTTGCAACCACTATTGGAAAAAGCAATAGAGATGCTAGCGGACGTCTTTTGGATGCAGCAATGTGTAATAGAATGCAGAGGTTAAGGACATGGGATTTAAGGACACGTAGCCATACTTCTTCTGACAGAAATCTTGTGCAAGCTTTCAATGAACTTGACATATTGAAGGATAAACTTGCTTTATCTGACACAGTAGTAGAAAAGATTGCATACATCTATAGAAAAGTTCAGCAAAGAGGGTTGATACGTGGAAGAACAATTTCTGGACTAATGGCTGCTGCTATATATGCTGGATGTAGAGAAATGGAAACGCCATGGACACTAAAAGATATTGCCACAGCTAGTAACATTAAACGTAAAGATATTGCGCGAAATTATAGAATGTTGTTGTCTGAACTTGGCTTAAAAGTTCCGAACGCTGATCCAATGAAATGTATAGTTAAAGTTGCTAACAAAGCTAACCTAGCTGAAAATACTAAGCGTCAGGCAATAGGTATTATGAAGGAAGTTTCAAAAAAAGAAATTTCTGCTGGAAAAGATCCTATGGGACTTGCAGCAACAATTCTTTATATATCATGCTTAAAGACTGGCGAGGTAAGAACTCAAACTCAAATTGCACATGCATCTGGAGTGACAGAAGTAACAGTTAGAAATAGGTTAAAAGACCTAAAAATCAAACTTCATCTAAACTAGATTTGAAAATACATGTTGAAAAGATCATCAAGTTTGTAACTTTTTGCAATGGTTATCTTCCAAACTTTATAACAAAATTACATTTTCCTTAACACATGATTGAAGGTATGGGATTTCCGGAAATGCTTAGTTTAGCACAAACGATTGGAATAGTAGGAACTATGTATTTTGAAGAACTTTTCAATTTCTCGCGAGTCTCAAGCTGTATTCGTCGGCTAATTCAAAAGTTGTTAGAATATAAAAGACAGGAATAAAGAATTAATAGAGAAAATGGGGCAATTTCTGATGGGTTGTTCAGGGTGGAATTACAGTGATGCTCCAGATAAAGGAGGATGGACTGGTGTATTTTATCCAGACAAAGATACCAAAAGGTTAAGGTATTATTCACAATTCTTTAACACAGTAGAGATGGATTCCTCCTTCTACGAGAAATTCTATTCACAAATGACAAAAGGTACATTTATTGGAATGGTCAGAGCAACTCCAGAAAAGTTTCAATTTTCTGTTAAAGTTCCAGAGACAATAACCCACGTTAAGAGGATGAATGTTGAAAAAGATGCTATTGGATATTTTGAAGAATTTCTTGATAAAATATCTCCGCTAAGAACTGCAAACAAGTTGGGTGCAATACTATTCCAGCTTCCTCCAAGCTTTACTGTGAACGAGTTTAAGAACATTGAAAAGTTTCTGGATAGACTGCCTGCTGGTACATCTAATGGTTATGATTACGCCGTAGAGTTTAGACATCCTTCATGGGGAACTGAAGGCCCATGGGAAATGTTCAAACATTACAATATAGCAGCTGTGATGACAGACTCTCCAGCACAAGAGAACCTTCAATTTCTATCTGAAGTCACGATAACCGCCGATCACTCATTTGTAAGATTCCATGGAAGGAATACCAAAGGTCACTATTGGTATAATTATCTATATTCCGAACAGGAATTACAGTCATGGGTTGGGAGAATAGATCAAATAATAAAACAAACAAAGCTTCTTCGTGTCTACTTTAACAATCATTATGGCGGGAAGGCTGTGGTTAACGCAATGCAGTTTAAAGAGATGAATGGAATGTCGTTGTCTACAGATGAAAGAAGAGTATTGGAACGTGCACACACGTACATGATCTGAAAAGTACAAGCTGTCTGTCAGGATGCCCTTGCACTAGTACTGTTGTCGCTACCTTTGATCTTGTCACTTTCGCTACTTCCAATAGTTCCTCTAGCTGCGCCGCCATTATTGCTACTACTTCCACCACTTTTGTTCCCTGCTTCGTATCCTATACAATAGCTCTTACTATTGCGACAAGCTTTTCTAGAACGAGAATTCTTACCTGCCTGATAGCCTATGCTGTAACAGGATGGATAGCCTGGTTTATCACAACGCATAGGATCAGTAGTAGTATTAGTAGTAGCAAATGCCGCACCACTGCCACCGGCAGCATTGATAGCCATCATGGTTGTAACTGATGACAGCAACATGATAATTGATTTCAATTTCATAACAATCTTCTTCTAACTCTTATCATGACTGACTGGATAACATTATAGCTATTATCATAGTACAGAATAATCGCAATCGCGATCATA
>DATDNG010000004.1:0-12487 GCA_036518375.1 Nitrososphaeraceae archaeon
ATCAGAGCTGTAATGATAAATGGAAAATTTATAGATGAGCCGCAACTTTGATTTTCAAGTAACAATTAATGCGGCAATGACAGTTGATGGAAAGATCGCAACTGCAAAAGGTGATTCAAAAATTTCGTCAGATCGTGATCTAAGAAGAGTTCATAAATTACGGTCATCTGTTGACGCCATTATTGTTGGAATCTCAACTGTCATTGCGGATAACCCTATGCTATCTGCTAGGACATCTAAGAATAAACTTGAAAATCCTGTAAGAGTTATAATTGATAGCACAGCTAGAATACCACTTAATTCAAAACTCTTGAAAAGTGCCTGTAAAATCAAGACTATAGTAGCAGTGACAAAAAGAGCACCCAAGTACAAGATTAGTAAAATTGAGAATGCAGGTGCAATAGTAATTATTGCTGGCACAGGAAGTGTTGATTTGAGAGAGGTATTTTTTTTTCTGAAAAGAATAGGGATTAAGAAAATTCTCGTTGAGGGAGGCGGAGAGCTGAATTGGTCTTTTTTTAGCTTAAGAATGGTAAATCAGCTAATTGTGACGCTGGCACCCACTATTGTAGGTGGAAGAGAGGCCACTACATTAGTGGAAGGAGACGGATACACCAAAATATCAAAAGCTATAAAGATGAAGTTGATAAAGATATTGAAGTATAACAGTGGAGAGGTTGTTTTGTTTTATAAAGTCGAATACTACAAATGAAAAACATTTCACAGTTACAGTTAGGTAGTCGTTTTATTTTGATAGGAATTATCTGAAAGCATCGGAATGGATGCTGCACGCTGCGAAAGACATCATCACATCATCACTTTTCAATACATACTGAAGTTAACGGACAACGATCAAAAATTGAAGGAGTATTATAATAATGTTATATGCTTCAAATCTTTAAACGATCATTTAACATATTCCCGTGTGCAATAGCTATGCTGACTTTCTATCGTATTGGTTTTTTACTATGGAAGCATTAACATACAGACGCTATGATAATAACAAAGCTAAAAAATGCCCACAACGAACATACATTATGATTTCATGTAGAATATGCGGTAAAAACCTGGATGATGAAAATGCTTTTAACCATATTGCACAACATGATAAAAAAGGGGAAATTCCTCATTCAGAGCGTTAATAAATGCATATAGCACGATGATCCCGTTGTCTATAGCATACAGTATTTGCTGTTACAGAATCAAAAGATGATGATTATGACAAATTATATTACATTATAACTCATCTATCGGAAATTTTGTTGTACAGCCGACGCATTCATAGATCTCTTTCCCAACAGGTCCTGTAACATTAAATCTCACTATAGTTGTACATTTTGGACAACGTCCTTGTACACTACGAATCTTTCTTTGAGGCTTACCAGTTGTTCTTTTTCTTCTACCACCCATATCGAACACATATATCATAAGCTAGCTTTTAGAGTTTTAGAAATCTAATAAAACAGCTATTTATCGTTAAAGTATCTAATAAAGGGCTCTGTTCAGTTATTGATAGGACTATAGCTTAGATGAAGTAATTATTATATCAATGTCTATAAGACCGAACCCCTCCAAAGTATATCTATCTATTATGCTTTACAACTGCACTTTACAACTATTATTATTATATTCTTCAGGTCTTTCTCTCTTAGAAAGACGTGCCAAAGACTAACTATCTCCTATAATAAAAAGAAATCATATTTCTATTTGGAATTGGATTCAAAAGTACAAACCACAAAAGATCATTCAAAAGAAAAAGAAAGTAATGGAATTCATTATCGATGAAACACTGCTCAAAGTGAGTAATGAGTATGTATATGGCTATGGGTGGCAATTGAACTAATAGACAGGATAACTCTCGTAATACGCATATCAGTAGAGGAAAGAAGTATGCTTGTAGCTGAACGATTATTTATTTATTTATTTATGAACCATCAACAACGCATGGTGATAAGCAATCTGTATCCACTGATGGTGGTGGTACCTGGTATCCTCCACAGGCTTGTAAATTCTTAAAATGAGCATCATCTGCATCTACATTTGAGAAAAGCATTATCGAAAGACTATTCAATGTATAAAAGATAGAACTGAATGCTTTGATGACTACTATTTTCCTTGTAGGAAAAATAATAAGTGTAGACTAGAACATGTGATGCGTTAGATGAATCCGTTGTTTATAGATATGCATAATGGGATGATTCTTCAGAGAAGGGTTAAATGAAGAGCCGACCAAAGGCAGTTGCATGACTACAATTCAAATTCTAAATTCAACTAAGTGAAGAGTTTTAGAATTATACAAATAAGGAAGAGTATATTAGTTAAAGTCGTAAAAAAGTATTTACGTTATAGAAAAACGATATATGGGTGATTTTGAAAAGCGCCTCTTATTTGGCTAGGTCGTTTTTTCTACATGTAACGATTTGCAAGACTACAAATTTAGTGAAACCATTCTTAGTGTTTTTGATGGAGAAAGATAGTATCCACTTAAACTATCATCACCAACCGAATCCCAATAACGGAATAAAACAATGGGAGAATTAACAGAACCAATGTTTATGTGTCTGAAATCACATACAAATATAGATTTGTCAAATGTGCAAATAATCTTAGTATATTATCAATACCTTACGACTTAAATGGAGGTACTTCAAGGTAGACCAGTCTTGCAAGTACCAGTCGATACAGAAAGAGAGATGTATCATGGGCTTCTAGGAATTACTGCTAACTTACATGCATCTTCTTGATAGGTCGGTAATTTGGCAATACATACATTAGCATTTAATATCCAGAATCGTATTAGATAGAAGTAGTAGATAAAGTGAGCGTATTATTTAAATACTAATTAATAGTATATATTTTGATGGACCAGATCTATCTTTTCCATAGGTAACAAAAGTCCTTGTGTTTACAAGGTCCATCATGCCAACTATGGATTTTTACTACTAATTCGCTATTATATAATTCAACCAGTATGCTCAAACTAATTAGGTCAAATACTTAATTTTGGAATTGAATGAGCAGAATTGTAGCTAAGGGGAAGAGCAAAATTAGAACTGACTATTATTAAGAAGTAGGTATTCGTGTCAGAGATATTGTACATTTTGCTTATTCTTGATTTGCATTGGATCTAATAATATTTGATACTTGACTTTCAATTTTGATGACATTCAGTATTTCATTTATTTATCATTGAGGCTATTTTGCATTCCTAACTACGGCCTATAAACACCTTCTCAGACATATTGTCATGGCATTCAATATTATGCTATACCCATCTGCAATAATTCACAATGCCCAGGGATAGCATATGTCAGTGTTTTAGTCTATCGAGATTTTTTGTATATATGATAAATGATGTTTACAATTCTTCCAAATTTACAAGCCCATGATAATCCTAAATGCATTGCAATGTTCTTTTATAACGGAAATTTTCGACTTTATCTTTTCTGCAGGTCTAGGAGGATAGTTATATCTATCAACATGTTTGCCACAATTTTTAACAGGTATTTCTCCCACCTCATACCATTATACATGATGTGGTCAATGAAAATTGCACCTCTCCTACGATGGACCCTTATCTCACAGAATAACAATAGCAAAAACAGTCTCAAGAGAAGATACTTTACTATTTTGTTGTCCTTTTACTTATCTCTTCCAGAAGTTTCATAACTTTAATGGATGATAATGGTATTTTATCATAAACTACTCTATTATGGTTTTATCTGGCTATTTCCTGCTTTTTGGCTATTGAAGATTTATAGTATCCATATCTTTACAAGCTACAATTACTCTGTTTATAAGCCAAACTATATGATCTTGTACTTTATTTTTAGCGTTTATGCTTTTAAAGTATATATTGATATTTTGATTAGCTAGAGGTCAATTGTGGAAGATAATAGTGACTACTATAGTATAAATCAAGACCAACAAAAGGCATCACCATTTGTAACAAAAAGTAATGCATCCAAAGAAAAGACCAATGTAGCAATAATTTCTATTGCAGCTTCGACATGTCTTGCTATACTCAAACTTGTAGTTGGATTATCCACAAACAGTCTTGGGATTTTATCTGAATCTTTACATTCTGGGCTCGACATCATAGCGGCGATAATGACACTTTATGCCATCCGTATGATGATAAGACCACCAGATTTAAGCTATACATATGGTTATGCCAAGGTTGAGAGCATAGCAAGTTTAAGTGAGATAATATTGCTATTTGCAATAGCCGGTTGGATATTTTATGAAGGCGTAGAGAGGATATATTTCAAAAGCATTCAACCAGAAATTACAATATACTCATTTGTAATTATGTTTACATCTATTGGAATAGATTTTGGAAGGTCTAGATCATTATACAGAACTGCAAGAAAGTATGGTAGTCAAGCATTGGAAGCTGATGCACTTCATTTTAAGACAGATATGCTCTCGTCTGCAATTATTATATTGGGGTTATTTTTGGTTTTCTTCTACCGTGTTCCGAATGCTGATGCTTATGCCGCAATTATGGTAGCAGCAATGATAATATATACATCACTTGGACTGGGAAGAAGGACATTAGACGTTTTACTAGATAGGGCACCCAAAGGTGCGTACCAGCGCGTCATGGAAACAGTATCAGGACTGGAGGGTGTTGATAAAGCACACGATATTCGTGTTAGAAATGTGGGATCTGAAACTTTTGTCGACATGCATATTGAGGTTCCAAGGACTTACACTCATGATAGAGCACACAGAGTGGCAACAGCAGTTGAAGATAGGGTAAGAAAAACCCTTCCAAATTCTGATGTATTAGTGCATGTAGATGCGACTGAATCATCAAGTGAAACAATAAAGGATAGAATTAGGCTTATTGCTGCAGAAACAGAGGGTATAAGGAATGTTCATTCTATATATCTATCCAAAATACCAGTATTTGAAGGTGCAGCAGAAATGCAGGAGGAAGGAGTAACTGCAAATTCCAAGAAGCTACCTGATCTTCAGAAAAAAAGAATGCCACTATTACATTTGTATCTTGATGTGCAAATGGACGATAGGCTTGATCTTAAATCGGCTCATGGTATTATAGATAGCTTTGAAAAAAGGATGAAAGATGAGGTCCCTGCATTAGAAAAAATCACTACACATATGGAGACGGAGACTAGTGAATATCTAGCGATAGGTACTGAGAAGAAGGAGATAAAGCAACCATATTTGGAGAAAATAAGACACGCAGCTTTATCTGTCGATCGAGTTGTTGACTGTAAAGATATAGGAGTAATAGACATTAATGGTGAAGTACATATTACTCTAACAATAAGAATCAAACCAACTCTAGAAAAAACCACTACTACCATAGAGGATGCACATATAATAGCCACAAATATCCAAAATCTAATTATAAAACAAACTGGAGCTTCCAGAGTTATAGTACATACAGAGCCAGACTAACAATCTCATAAATAGTAGTTTATTCTGATCATAAATGTAAATTCTAGGTTTTGTAAAACACTAATTGGGTAATAGTAGTTTTCCAACTCAATGCTTCTACTAGAGACACATGGTTACAACTGGTATTATCGAAGAGCTGGGACATCTTAGAGTAAATATAGTAATTCAAACAAGTAATATAATTCCGTATTGCTTTGAGATTTCATTGCAATCCTAAGGGAAATATTTATGATATCTCTAATCCATTTACTATGCTTAGGAAGGCAGTAAAAAGAAGAATCTAGCTGTTTTATTATTTTCTTTAACTTGTCACCATTTGATACTATTGTAATATTATTATCATTTAGATCTGTGGATTTGTATTGTTATGCAATATGCCAATGTGAGTTGTCCATCTTAATTTTTCTATTACACTGGATGTATGGTTACCTAAAGAGGCAAAAGTCGTTGTCGATATATCTGTTACTACTTGGTAGTATGCAGGAAAGTTGTTAATCCGAATTGGATGAAAACGCATAATTCATGCGAATACTTAAAACTAAATTAGTTTAAGCATTTGTGGTGTATACATATTTTAAATAATAAATCGTTAGAGAAAAATACTGATTAGTTACCAATAAAACATTGATGTGTCTTATGGTCGGCAAATGTGATCACATGTCAAATACTTAACTTATTTGCCAATCTACTGGGCACCAAAGTAATGGTTACCTCTGATTCATTGTTTGTGACCGTAAACGATTATAAGTTTGAAGAGCACAACAACCTTTAGTACGAGAATTAACAAATTTAACACTTAAAAGTTATATCACTTGCCATCAGCACATGTTGCGCACAAGAAGGTAGTAACACCCATATTATTACCACAATTTGCAATTGAAAAGACTATTTCTGCCGAAAGGCCTGTTAAATATATAAATTCGCACATCGTGCCCTGCAAAAAACATTCTGCTAATAAGAATGGTATTCTAATTTATGAAGCTTTAATTCCTTAAGATTTGCAAGAAGTTTTTGACATTTTTCGCATTTCCACTGATTTGCCCTTGCTTGTTCATAAGTAAGATAAATAGCTTCTCTACTTTCATATCTTTTCGTCTTGAAATTATAGGAGACAGGATTATGATTAATCTTGTATCTTAGTTTAGCTACATCCTTCATGGGCTTTTGTACTTAAAAAGAACAATCTTAAAAACTCTAAGTCACTTCTCTTAGTAATATTATTTGATAAAAAATACTATTGTCTTTTTTATAATTGAACAATTGACTCTACTTCTTATAGAATGTCGTAGTTACATTGGCAACCATTAATAGTAGTCGATCTTTTAGCCCATTCTTTAAGAGATTTACAACATATCAAACATCATTGAGGTTTATCCAACTACTACAACTCTATGAGTCGAAGTCATGACTTCAAATACCTTTTGAAATGGCCTCACTATATCAAAATATTCTATATGTCTTAAATGTCATATTGCAGTTGTTAATACACGCGGATACTAGATGAAAGGAGATTCTGATAAATATAGATTAACTGATAATGGTAATACTAATAATCATTTAAAAACAGATCAAATTCATAATAATTACAATATCATAGATGATAAAAAGAAACAGCAGGATAGAGATGGCTACTTAGCTTTTGATGTGGCAATAGTAGGTGCAGGATTTGCTGGATTATCTGCAGCCTTGCTACTTGGAAGATACCTTCGTCCAACAGTAATTTTTGATGGTGGGGAAACAAGAAACCATGCGTCTAAACATGTCCATGGCTACTTAGGATTTGAAAACTCTTCACCAAAACACATCATTCAAAAAGCATGGAAAGATGTATTACAATATGATTCAATCAAAGTAGTTAAAGTGAAAATTGATACAATTAAAATGAGCGATAAGAAATATTTTTTACTGAAAACATCAGAAAGCCAAGAAAGAATATCAGTTAGATCGAAGTATATAATAATTGCAACAGGAATTAAGGATATAAAACCTACTATAAAGAATTTTGAAAAATTTGATGGCAATGGAGCTTGGCACTGTCCCCATTGCGATGGGTTTCAAACTACTAACAAGAAATTAGCAATAATTGCTTTGGGACAGGAGAGCATATCTTACGCAAAAGAGTTCCTAGGTTGGACAAAAGATATTACAGTATTTATACAACAAGGAGAAAAACATGATAAACGTCTATTAACAGATAAAGATAAAGTTGAAGCCAAGGCATTGGGTATTAACATAGTTGAAAACGACAGTGTAATTGAAATTATTGGAGACCAAGAAGGAAAACCTAACGGAGTTATTTGCAAAAGTAATAGACTTTACAATGCAGAAGTAATATTCTATCATCTTGGTTATGATATCCAAAATGAACTTGCAAAACAGCTTGGATGTAAACTTGATGATGGGCATATCAAAGTAAATACCATGCAGCAGACAACAGTACCCAATGTTTACGCAGCAGGTGATATAGATACAGATAGACATTACGTTGTGCTGGCAGTAGCAAGCGGTGCACTGGCAGCAATATCAATTTATGAACAAATGTTAAAAGATGCGATTAGAATGCAAAAAACAAGAACTTGAAAAATATCCTTCTAGACAAATTGGTCTATGGATGATTTTGATCCGACGTCTAATGACAATCAATTTTTAAACTATTTGTAATATAACACTTTGATCGGATAATCATCAGTTAAGCATATATTTATGTTTCCAGAGGAGGTTTTGTCGAAAAATGATAATCATTTAAAGCAGTTCGCAGATCCATAAAGGAATACAAATCTTTGAACTTTCATAAATGTACAACTTAGATAATATACTTCTGCAGAGAAATTCAAGAGTACTTCGTGGAGAAAATATTTTGAAGGAATATGTTATCAGCCTATCAAGATTGATTATTGTTAAGCGAAGAATTACATGATATTTATTGATTTTCGTATTTTATAAATTTTATTAGGGAATTCCACTTCCTACCAGCTGCAATGTACTTTCGAAGAATTTATTTACTTCTACCTTAAAATTCAAATCTTTACTACCAACACCGCTGGATATTAATTGCTTTTATTAACTATACCAGCTTCATCCTATGTATGAAAAAGCATAGTAATTATTTCCCATACACAGATATTAAGAGCAATTGTTATCTATAATGATAGGAAAATATACTCTAGCCTATCTTTCGTAGCTTGGATTTGACTTCTATTTCTACTTCGTTAACGAAAAGGCGTGTAAACATACACAATGTATTTGTTCTATTCGTTCTTGGTATTCCCTTTTAGTGCATGCACAAGACTATAGAGTAAGAGGGTATGCATATACAATTAAATAAGAAAACCATGTGAAATACACATTTGTTATTAAAATTCAAAACTTGACAACATATCATACGATATATCAAGGTAAATCTCATTTCTGTTACAATCAACTACTTTAGATTTTGGAACCATATATTCATGAGACTTTGTAATGCCTTCTATTATTATAATATTGTCTTTGTATTCTGCCATTAAATTCCCGCATGTTCGTTTGTCTTTGGTCTTTACTATTTTCTTTGACTTTGCTAAATTATCCCAGTCAAAAGAAGGCATGCAAAATAAATTTCAAAACAAACATATTAATATTATTTACAAAAATACTAAGTAATTTTAAATTAAACTATTTTATAAAATATGAACTATTAATATTCCTATATTACGTCTACCTAATTCAATAATTATCAGTTTTGAATATTAACAGTTAATACTTACCTAATTAATATACAGAAGCAGACAAGTATTAGAAGATTAGAAAAAGTATTCCTGCATTAGGAGAAGGTCAGCATTGAAGACATATGCTTATCAGCCAGGAGAGCAGAATTAGTTTTATTCGATATGCCAAGCACATCCATGGTATCATTGTTATTATTAATAATACTTTATAGTATGATACAGGTTGTCTCTTTCTGCAACCTTAAAACCAATCTGTTTAATAGCAGATATAATTTTGTGTGCCGTTAGCTCAGTAGATCTAGCACCCGTCGCGCTAACAACTTCTTCACCAATCAGGGTACCGCCAAAATCATCAGCGCCATAATTAAGCGCCAGCTGGGCCATACCTATTCCATTTGTTAGCCAAGATGACTGGATATGGTCAATCAAGCCATAATAGATTATTCTTGCAATTGATATCATCTTCAATAGTTGCAATCCTCCAGGAGGATATTTTATTAGTCCTTCTGATTGTATCTGGGTTTTGTTTGGCTCAAAACTCCAAGGAATAAATGCCATGAACCCTCTTGTTTTTTCTTGCAATTGTGCAATTTTCATAATATGTTGTGCTCGTTGTTCTTCAGTTTCAACCGTTCCATACATCATTGTTGCAGAAGACTTTATACCAATTTCGTGCGCAAGTTCCATTATTCTAATCCACTCGTGACTCTTGATCTTAAATGGGCTGATTTCTGCTTTTACATTGTCATCAAGGATTTCAGCACCTGCACCAGGAAGAGAATCTAGTCCTGCTGCTTTTAGTCTAGAGAGAATCTCCTTTATACTACTTTTTTCAACTCTTGCAATCATGTCAATTTCAGATGCAGAAAGTCCATGAATTCCTACTTCAGGGCATTTTGCCTTTATTGCCTTAAAAGCCTCTTCATAATATTCTATTTTTAAATTTGGATTATGGCCACCTTGAATTAATACCTGTGTGATACCAAATGTATCTCGGGATATTGTTACGCGTCGCACTATCTCATCTAGAGATAATGTATATGATTGTTCATGTCCAGGTGGACGATAGAATGCACAGAACTTGCAATAAGTAATACAAACATTGGTATAGTTTAAGATAATGTTATTAACAAAAGTGGCAGTATTTCCATACAGTCTTTGTCTTAGTAAACTTCCAACAAGCCCTATCGAGTAGGAATCATCAGACTTGATAAGCCTTATGCATTCATTTAGCCCCAAATGTTGGCTACATAATGCACGATCTAAAATATCAGCAACATCAGATTGGCTGATCAGGTTTTGTACTAGAAGGCGGTTTTGCAATACTAACATAATCTCTGAACTATCAATACTATTTATTCTTTACAAATTATAAGAAGGCTCCGTTAACTTAAGGCAAAAGCTATAGTTAAGTTAGTTTAAAAAATCGATGGATTGCAATGTACCAGAACGAACCCAGCTATAATCAGATATGGCCTGTACCTGTATTTTAGTTCTGAGTCTTAGGTTAGCAACAAAAGGTGTCTAGTATAAGTTGTAAAAAGGAGCCATGTATCATTATCTGGAAATGGATTCAGAAATATTATTCAGATCTGGCTGATGATAGAATCAAAACAAATAGACATTCAGTCAAGACGATATTTGTTGATGAAACCCTGCTTCAGATAGATGATGGATGGCCAGATTATTATTATCATTATTATTGGTTATGGATTGCATATGAACCTAACCTTGATTCATATCTGATGATGCATCTATCACTAGAAGGGACGATTTTCGTGTGTTATCAATCCTTCATGCAATTACGAAAAAATAGGTATGGCAATAAACCCATATTCACTCACAGACGGTGCTAGATGGTATAATAAGGTGCTTGCAAGTAATCGCGGTTAAAACATAAAGTTTATGGTACGGAATTGAAGAATCAAATGGAAAGGTTCATCCAACACATAAAATACAGGACAGGATACATGATAATTTTCCTTGTATGAAAGGTGATTGTGATAGGCAGCATGTCTGGAATTGGTTGAAATTGTTTATTCTGTATTTACATGTCGGAATGAATAGGATGCGATTTGCGACATTCCTTACAGTTAATGAAGGTTAAGTTAACAGGGCCCATGAGAACCTGCCAGCACATATTTTATATTAACTTCATTCGTAGAATAAATAACTTGCTCAAAAGTATTTTGGGAGAAACACCGTCATTAGAAAAAGCGCTCGCAGGCGAAGAATTATCATATCAAGATGGAGTCCAGTTATTAAAGGAAGAGAACCTATTTTTGTTAGGTCTTGTAGCAGATAAGATTCGTAAGAATCTTAAAGGAGATACTGTTACTTTTGTTTCTTCTTATTATCTAAACTATACCAATATTTGTGCTGCCAGTTGTCCTTTGTGCGCATTTTACAGAAAAGGCAATGAACCTGATGCATATACCTTAACCACTGAACAGATCTTATCAAGAGCAAGGATTGCAATAAAACAAATGGGATCAACTGAACTTCATATAGTTGGAGGTTTCCATCCAAAATTAGATCTTGATTATTATGAGGGCATCATAAAGGCAATAAAAGCAGAATTCCCTAATGTTACAATTAAAGCCCTGACTCCTGCAGAAATTTTCTTTATTGCTCGGCTAACTAGAAACTCAGTTAAAGAAGTCTTACTTACATTGAAGACCGCAGGATTAGATGCTCTTCCAGGTGGCGGAGCAGAGATTTTTGATCCAGAATCCAGAGATTTGATCGTCAGAGGAAAATGTTCTGGTGAAGAGTGGCTTGACACTGCTCGTCAAGCGCATAACTTGGGATTGAAGAGTAATTGCACAATGCTTTTCGGTCATATAGAAAAACCTGAACATATTGTAGATCATATTTTGAAAGTTAGGGAACTTCACAAGAAAACAAAAGGTTTTACTACTTTTATTCCCCTAAAGTTTAGTCTAGATAACACAGAATTAGAAAAACAAGGCCTGATCATTAGAGAAAGCCCTTCAATATATGATTTGAGAATTATTGCAGTGTCAAGATTATTGCTAGCAAATGTATTAAATAATATCTCTGTGTATTGGGTCGCTCTAGGAAAGAAATTGGCACAGGTTGCTTTATCATATGGTGGTAATGATATGGTTGGGACTGCGTTTTCGGAGGAAATTTTTAAGGCTGCAGGCAAAACAACAGGAACATCTACCCAAGAGTTAGTGACCTTGATAAATGAAGTTAGAAGAGAACCTGCTCAAAGAGATACATTCTTCAATATAATTAGGAAATTTTAACTAGTGACACTCAGGTGATGTTCACAAAGACTTACTAGTAACATGGGTCGTATTATCCACTTTATTAGCTTTCAACTG
>DATDNG010000005.1:0-8646 GCA_036518375.1 Nitrososphaeraceae archaeon
CGATGAGAACCGAGATTCTCCTACTAGCAACCTGCTCCAAGACATTTTGGACAAGACAGAGCGTCGCAAATGGTTCCTTTACGAAATAATGCAGGGGTCAAAGAATACTGAATAATTCAATTGGTGGATGTGTTTACTATCTGGACAGCCATCATTTTTTCCTTTGCACAACTCTTGAATTTTCTACGAACTCCTTAATACAAAAATACTGTCTTAAAATATCTTAGTGGCAGATCCGTGAACAAGGTGGTTTTAGCTGGCGTTCTTCTTTTGCTGCTCTTGCTATCGTTGGAATAATAGTACCTTTAAAGTCTAGTATCATAAAAAAGTATGACTTACCTATCTTATCATTCTACGAAGCAATGATCCCGATAATACCATTATATACCATTCAATACCCAATGATACTAGTAATTATATACGATGTAGTCAACAGTACAATCCACATGTCAACATCAAAAAAACAAGATCGAAAAGAAGATAACAATAACAACAACATAACCGAAACATATTCGCAACTCCAACGCGAGCAGGAACAAGCAATAACCAAAGCATTAGACGAATCTAAAGATAACATAAAGAAAACAACAAATGAAGCAAGAAGAGAAATTCCACGTTATACAGATGTTGTTTCTGATTATCAAGAAAATACGGTTCAAGCAATTAGAGAAGTTGCTGATGCTTATATAGAATCCCAAAAGGACATTATTGTCAACTCATTACAACTTTGGTCAAATTGGATGATATCTCCAAGACAAATAGCCGAAGACTATTCAAATGCAGTTAGTACTCTAGCGGATAATGCTATATCAGCAACAAGATTAGCAAATAATGCTATTTCTGCAAATCTACAAGTATTCAATACATCTGTTCAAACTGCAAAAGAGAATGTAAAGGAACTCTCGAAAATGAGCGGCAATACCGTAAAAACATTCCAACAAGTATCAAAATATCCTGATAAGCACTTCGTTCGCAGCAGCCTGAAAGAACAGTAGATACATCAACTAATAGAAGAAATAGATAGATATACCTACATATTTACCAAGGAAGTAGGCAAATAGTAATCACAACAGGAAATATCCACAATCTTTCTTTTTGCAACAATTTTCTAAAAACAAAACACACAATCCAGTAGTTGTCAACGTATTCTTTCGATTGAGGAGACCAAGAGATCTGGATTAGAGCCTTTGAATATTGTGTTACTACATGTAGTTTGAAGTATAAGAATATTCGCAATTATCATGACTACAGTAGAATTTTCAAAATCTTCATATGCCCCCTCTAGTTTCTGATGTTGCTGTGTCTTAAATATTTCCCGCTAAGACTAATTTTGATTTTTCAAACTGGCCGCTTATTAGAAGAATAAAAAATTACATATTGATCAAATAAGGAGCAAAGACGGCCAAATTGCATTATTCATTAGAATACGTTTTGTTGCCATCTTGATAATCTGTTTATTCGCATATTCTATTGTCGCTATGAATAAGAAGATGGCTAAAGGAATAGCCCATATTGTCAGAAATCGAATTTGGCATTGTTATTCCACAAGGATGGTCGTATGATCTTCCTAAAGCTGCAGAAATAGTGGATAATCAGCGGCAACAACAAGAACAAGAGCAACAAATAGAAAATCAACTGGCAAGTATGCAATATGAATTTTCTAAAAATATTTCACAAGCAGTTGATCATAGTTCCGGGTTTGATTTTATCTACACTTATGATCATTTTCTACCATACTATGCACCAAATAACAAGAATGATTTCTTTGAGTGTTTTACATTATTATCATCAATTGCAGCAATAACTAGCAAAGTAAAGCTTGGGCAGGTGGTTACTTGTAATTCATATCGTAATCCAGCATTGCTGGCAAAGATGTTATCAACTCTAGATATAATTAGCAACGGAAGAATAGAATTGGGAATAGGTGCAGGATGGCATGAAGAAGAATATAGACAATATGGATATGATTTTCCAACTACACCAGTGAGGATAGAACAGCTTGATGAAGCAATAAGCATAATCAAAGCTATGTGGTCAAAACGAAATGCTTCTTCTTTCAAAGGCAAATATTATTCTATCAAAGATGCAATATGTAATCCCAAACCTTTGCAAGAACCTTATCCAACCATAATGATAGGCGGTTCAGGAGAAAAACATCTCTTAAAAGTGGTAGCAAAGCATGCTGACAGATATAATCATCCTTGTGGGTCTGTAGAGCTATTAAAACAAAAGATTTCTAAATTAAAAGAACATTGTGTAACGATTGGTCGAAATCCCAAAGAAATAGAATATTCTATCTTGGTTTCTTGTATAGTTGGAAATGATGATAGGATTATTAACGATATACTTAATCAACGAAAGAAGCAGATTCATGGTATGCAACAAGTAAGAGAAGCTGAGAATGCATCATTAGTAGGCTTACCTGAAAACATAATATCTGGTCTGAACAAATATGTAAACATAGGAATAACACATTTTATTATGGATTTTGTAGGATTGAATGAAAATACAATTAAACTATTTGATTCAAAAGTAATTAAGAAGTTATGAAATACCTTTATCAATATGCTTAATTGGAGTCTATAGAAAAATTATAACGAAAGAGAGTATCTATGTTCATTTACTCTTTGTTATTGACTGTTCGTTCCTGATATTTTTGACATCTTCTGTTTCCTGTTGGTCTTCTGTTATAGTAGCGCAATTTTCCCTTACTAATGGTTCTAGAACCATTAGTAATGTCTAACTCTGCATTTTAGAGGAATATCCTACAATAAGCTAAACAACTGAAAGCCAAGTTTCCTGGCAGACATTTAATACATATATAGATAAGGCTGTACTCATTTTAAGTCAGTCATCTATATTGAATCTAAAGCGAGAAAAGAAGAATGATAAGGTATCAATTAAAAAACCAAAATGGGAAATACATGCTTATTTTCTAGATGCTTGTAATTGTGATTGGGGATGTCCTTGTCAGTTCAACGCTAAACCTACTCATGGTAATTGTGAAGGAGTCGCTGGTTACCATATACTAAATGGTAGTTATGACTGTAATAATATTGTTAAATTAGATGGATTTAATATGGCATTGATTGCTTCTTGGCCAGGTCCTATCCATGAAGGCCATGGAAAAGCATCTTACTATATAGACAAGAGAACAGATGAAGAACAGTTTGAGGCCTTGTCAAATATTATTACAGGTAAAGCTGGAGGAGGACCTTTTGCACTATATGCAAGCACAATAGAAGAGTTTCAAGAACCAAAGAGAGCAAGTGTTAAGTTCCAAGTAAGGAGTATTAGAAGTCATGTAAAAGTAGAAAAAAATATCGCAGAAGCATGGCTTGAACCTATAAGAAATCCAGTAACAGGTAAAGTACATAGAGCTATTATTGAAATACCTGAAGGCTTTGAATCAAACAGAATGGACCAGGCATCTATGAAGAAACTTGTTGCAGATGATGGTTATCTGAGCTTTCGATATGAAGGGACTTATGGTAGTTTTTCACAAAATACTTGGAAGGGACCATGAATAAATAAAAGTTATCAGACAGAAACGGGCCATAGTAAAAAAGATATAACTTTATCTTGTAAAGCAATGAATTTGATATTCAAAGACCATCTTCTATTGACAGCAACCGAGATGATAAAGAAGAATTCACCTATGAACAAAAAGCAGATTCTAATTACGAAATAGATGTTAAACCAGATAATGGATAATACAATGGTTGCAGCAGTGCAAGAAAAATGAGGATAACAATTATCATCTTGTCATACAGATATATCTGCAGTCGTTTGCGACGCATGGCCTGCTCTAATAAGACTATAAAATTCCATTATAGCATCAATAAGCCATTCTTCCATACCCCCTATGTTTCATTCCTTTTCTAGCGTCTTGTTCTGGTATGTCTATATATGATATTCTTTTCCTGTGTATCGATTGTTACTGGTTAGTGCATGTACAGATACTGCTGCTATATCTCTAACATCTACAAAACAAATCTTTCCATCTCATGCTGGAAGGTAAAACGCATTTTGTTTCTTATTGTCTGACCAAAGAAATTTATGAAGTTTTACATAAATGGTCCTGGATGTAAAAACGTGTATGGCATCACAGATTCTTCTATTATTTTTTCTTCTTGTTTGTGTAATCGTTCAATTGTAGTTCCAAATCTATCCACACTCATAGTCGATAACTTTGCTATGTGTTTGATACCACCGTTTTTCCTTACTTCTTTTACCAAATCAGAACAAATATCCGTCACACTGGGGGTTGGCAAAGTTAGTAAGAAGAGTTTATCCACTTGGTTTAAAGCATCAGCTATAGTTTCTGGTTTGTTGTAATCCATATTGACAATTTGAACTGTTTTATTATACTGCTTGAATTTATCGGCTTTATTTTGAGAGTGAATGGCTGCTCTGATAATAACATTTTTGGTCTGAAGAAGAAGACGATGATACAAGCTGTTTTACTACTTCACTGCCTACAGTCCCGGTTGCACCTATTGCTAAAATTGTCATTCCTCTTTCCTGATGTTGTTTTGTGATTTATTATTCGTCTACACAGATCCCAGGCAGGTGCGACTACTGTACATACTATTCAACATATCGAGACTCCATATTCTTGATTGTTATTAGACCCTCTCCAACTAATCCTTGTTTGAACCGGTCAGAAATATCTCTATTTGGAGCTGTCATTATTGACTGGGCTCTTACCGACGTAAGCTTCAACAAGCGAGTTGTTACTGGCTAGAGTGATTCCTCTCGATAATAAATCGAAGTCGTTTCGTGATGATGCTAGTGTAGCAACTTCTGGGGCAGTATCAGCCATAGGTGTTAATATTTCAGCTATTGATTTGTCTAAACGTTTGGGCATATAAGTACCGATATGACTAACTTAGCGTACTAATAATACTTTGTATGAGAGAATATCATAATATGCAATATTGCTATTTGAATCGGGGCATCGTTACTTATTACTGCTTAATCTACATTAGTGTTTGTATCAAATGAGGAATGCCATAGCCATTATCTCATCCTCGTTTGGCGACCTAAAGTTAGGCTCACTTGATCTCTGTTTGATCCACTCCTTGATTATATAGCAGTCAATTTGAATCGAAATTCTTGGAAGTTTTTTACGATTTTATTTTGGAATTTTATGCCCTCTTTTTCAAGTATCTCTCTCTTCTTTTGTTGTCCAAATGCGAATCCACCGATCTCTCCATTTGACTTGACGACTCTGTGGCATGGCACAGATATTGGATTAGGATTATTAGCAAGAATCCTACCTATTGCTCTTGATGCTCTTGGATGTCCTAATGCTCTTGCAATATCTCCATAAGTGGAAACTTTACCATGAGGAATTTTGGTTAAAAGGGTATAAACATCTTCATTACTAACACTAGAATCGCGCATGTCTTCCTTCTTACAATCATTTTTGCCCATGTAAGGTATAAAAGATAATAAGCTATTTAAGTTTGGCATATGCAAATAGTTACTAAAAAATGAAACTTAACTGTTGAAGAGAAACAATGGCTTGATTTGATAGGCACGCATTTAAAGTAGAACATGCTTGATGACTAAGACAAAACATTTGCATCTTTTGCTTTTTCTGGAAAAGTCGGATCGAAAGAATTAGCCATAACCAACGTCAGACTAACATAGTTAATTGACATAGTTAAGCAATGCTTTAAGTGCAAATAACCTCTAAGTACATCATCCATGATAAAAGTAGGAAATAAAGTGAAAAAAGATGTGACTATTACAAAACTTACAAGCAACATCATTTCACATGAGCATGATTTTGTTTCGACACATCTTACTAACAGTAAGTATAGTTTCCTGAATTGTTTGACATGCAATGCATATTTTTGCAGTTTATGTGGTAGAATGTTAGACAATATAATGGATTCAAAGTGTTCTGTCAGAAGACGTGCTCACAGCTGTGTTCACGAGTTGAGTACAGGGATATGACAATTATTTACATGAAGGCTTACATGTTGAACATATGAAAACCTCCGCATCTTATTCACTGTTAATATCCATGCTAATTTTAACAATCATAGTACTACCACTACCATCATTTACTATCAATTGGCAGTTTCTAAGAAATATACAAGCTTTAGCACAAAATATAAAATTAGCTCGCACAGGTGGAAATTTGACACAATTAATATCTAGATCAAACCAAATGAGCAATAACAGCAAGAACAATATCAACATATCGGCAGCATTACACGAACAGCAGAAAGAGCAACAATCTCCGCTTTCTGTGATAGAAAGTATGAGAGGAGGAGAGAGACAAGAAAATTTAACACCGAGAATGCTAGTGTCAAAGCCATTAGTAACATCATCACATACTAGCGCTGGTTCTGCTACTGCAGCCAAATTAAATGGCACATACTATATTTTTTCTAAAAATAGAAGCGAATTGATGACTTCTGAAAACAAAAGTCATACTGGCGAATTTGGTAATGGAATAAAAATTGCTCTTATAGTCCCTACATTCACACAGGCAGCATATAATAATGCGTTCTACAATTTTTATGAAAAATATGCTAATGTTCCAGCTGGAGTAAACGTTACAACCGATCTAAAGTTTCTATCAAGCAAAGTGACCGAAACGCGTATGCCACAATCACTCTCCGCCTTTGCAATGCTGTAACTAATTAAAAATCTTAAATGGATAACTCAAGGTGCAAATATTACAGTTTTAACAGATGCGGATGTGGATAATGACTTAATATTTACAAAAAATAGACCAGCCAATGCTTATGATATTATAATACTAGGCCACCAAGAATATGTTACACAAAAAGAATATGACAATCTAAGAAAGTTTGTAACAAATGGCGGTACTATGATTATACTTGACGGTAATGTATTCTTTGCAGAAGTAAAATATGATAGAAGTAATCAAACAGTCACATTGGTAAAAGGCCATTGGTGGGCCTTTAATGGTAAATCGGCATGGAAAAGTGTAAATGAAAGGTGGGCAAAAGAAACCTCAACATGGGTTGGTAGCAACTACCTCTGTTATAGATGCGTCAATAAATTCACTAACGATCCATTTGGATATACACCACACGAAGAGCAGTATGTAACAAATCCTCATGATATAATTCTGCTAAATTATGATGCATCATTGTCTAGATCCATAATGTCAAGGTCAAAGCCTGTAATAGCATCATATGAATTGAGTTACCAAAAAGGAAGAACAATAGCACTTGGAATTTATTCTGAAGACATAATATCTAATGGCAGATTTGATAGATATCTTGATAGTTTGCTATTACAGTATGATATAAAGATAAGCGATTAGAAGTAGCAGATAAAGGAACGATAAGATAACATAGATATAAAATATACGTTATTACAATATTAGTTGCTGCTAGTGACCTTAACATTAATAATTCTATAAGGAATCATATCATAATACATATCATGGATTTTAAAAGCTGGTTTAAGAAAAAAATGAAGCAACAATTATCATCATCGAAAGAAGAAATAACCAAAACTAGATCAAAGATAGATTCTATGGAAAACGAATCTAAACAAGTGGATATACAGCCTATAGAACAGCAACTATTATCATCATCAACGTCGAAGCAAACAACATCAAGCTCAAAATCTATAATAAGTCATGATGACAATGAGGAAAAAAGTATTTACAACGACTACATACTCAATGTTTTAAGTGATTTGCCAGAACAGTGGGTAGGAAAAGAGACGAAGCTACGTGTTATTGCAGACAGAGAAGATGCCACATGGATTACAAGAAGAATATTTGAAGACATAGAGAGAGGGCTGGTAAGTGCCCAGTTTATGATTAAAGAGTCAAACCACCTATGTGATATTACTATTATATTAAAAATTGCTGATGGTCTTGCAGTCTTTCCCGCTGCTGTCACAGCTATTAACCCAGTGTTTTCCTTCATTTTAACCGATATAAAATCTGAAGCAATATTTAGAAGGAAGAGACGAATCAAAAATGCATCCCACTATTGATGCAAGTTGTTCTCTTCTACAGAATAATCATCAAATCATTTATTGTTTTACAAAAGTATCATTAAGCGTACAATCGAACAAACCGAATACTTTGACGAGTATTCTACTTGTAGGAGAGAGGTAGAATAGAACAGGTAATGATAATATGTTGCTTTGTTTATCGATCTGTTATTGAAAAGCACAAATTTTTAATGAACAAATCCTTGGTTTTACTGTTGACAAAATGATTTTCGGTTAACAGTAACTACTTTTGTTTAGCGATACGCGGCTATTGACTATACAATAAGCTTCAGTTTATGAATTACGACTTTGAAGATCAAATGCATATGGTGGATATATTCCCCAGATAACGATAATTTTTTGTATTCCCTAGTTTTTATCTGGTGGGTGCATTATGTTGCTAATCACAAATTCCGATTGTTCTATTGAAGTCGAGGTTATTGTTTGGTTTGGTTTTGTTGGGAATATTGCATTGATTGTGATTGCTGTACTGGTAGCTGGAAAAATGGAACTGCTCCACTACCCCCAAGAGCATACGGCATTTTCCCATTCCATCTGTTGATAGCCTGCCACTGAAGATACTGTGGACTTTGCCTTAATTGTCCAGTGATTATCTCAATAGCCTGTGACTCACCGGTAGCCCTA
>DATDNG010000006.1:0-8446 GCA_036518375.1 Nitrososphaeraceae archaeon
GGGGATAATGGAATGCTTGTAATGGTACGTTGGAATATTGAATTGCCTAGGCTTATGCCTCTTGTTGTAGAATCATTATTGCAGGAAGAAGCAGGAGGAAAAAAGAATATCCAGGACATAAGCAGGCAGATTTTAGTAGTACAAGATAGCCCTGGATTGTTTTTTGGATCAAATGATCAGAGAACTGTGTATCCTGTCCTTGTAATAGTAAAAAATAGCCCGTTTACTAGCTCGGAACTTGATTTGGTAAAACAGAGAATTGCCAGAAATAATGATAAGGTCATTATAATGCCAGATGGATATGTACAACCCCCTTATGATAGGTTGTTATCAATTGATAATAGTGGCAGAGAAGTTAAACAGCAACGGCAGCAATCATCATCCCAAGTAAGTTATGATCCAATGAAAACAACTATTTTTGGATTGAAACCGCCCACAGACGACTCTCCTTTCTATTTTGCAAAAGAGCAGATTCCAAACCAGATGAAAATACTGTTGGAAACAGTAATAGTAGTATCTATAGTATTGTTCTTACTGTTGGTATACTATTGTAGAATACGTGGAATTCAATTGACCACAGCTACATCACGAAAATTTCATCTCTTATTTGTTGTATTTATAGGATTTGGTTTTATATTTCTGGAAATAACATTTATTCAAAAATTTCTACTGCTACTTGGAACTCCTATAATGGCATTAACAGTTATACTGTTTTCAATCCTACTGAGTAGCGGGATAGGAGCATACTTGAGTGGAAAACTATTTAATAAAAATCCTTACAAAGCAATAGTAGTATCTATTCCACTTCTAGCTGCAGTAGTCTTAATTTACTATAATTTACTATCATCTGTTATAAATTCAGGTATAATTTTGGAACTATATCAGAGAATTGCACTAACTTTTGTGCTTTTGGCGCCTGTTGGTCTTTTGATGGGATTTCAATTTCCATCCATTACTAGAATGGCTTCCTCCACTACTTTCACTATGCAATTGTCACAAAGACATAATGATGATGACGAGGATGCTACTACTGCTACTACTACTGATGATATTACTTTGCTTTGGGGTGTAAACGTGATTGCATCAGTGGTGGGAACCGTATTGACTGCAATATCATCTATGGTGATAGGCTTTAGTGCCAACTTGTTGGTCGGACTGGGATTGTACCTGGGAGCTTTAATGTCTGCATTAGCAGCTGCAAGAATAACACAAAAAGCAAGAAGTAGCCAAGAAGTTGTTAGGTAAGTTTATGCATTGATATAGATGCATCATCTTGATAGACTTTAATTTCTCAGAAATAGAAGTAACGTCAATATACTAAATTATGTACTCAATTATGCTATCGAATTCTTTGATTCACAATCTAAAAGCTTATATATCTCTAGTGATATTACTAGTGATATGTTCTCAGATTGGCTATCAAGAGTGGGAAGCGCAATTCCAAGAGGGTTCTCGCGGCATTACATTTTAGGATTGCTAAAGGAACAGCCAATGACAGGCAAAGAAATCATCGATAAGGCCATATTACAGAGTGAAGGTAAATGGAGACCATCACCAGGACTCATCTATCCGTTGCTAGGTAGATTACTTGAAGAAGGTTTGATAACAGAAACAGATAATGGGAGATATAAAATTGCAAAAAAGGGTCTTGATATCGCTGCAGATATAGATTCTGTTCACAATATCATACAAAAACAACTCGATGTAATGCTCAGGGTAGGCAATATAGGTAGATTTATGGCAAAGGATCTTATTGACAGGGTGTCTGCCATAGGTTCGACGCTAAGCTCTAACCTTGATAGAATGACAGACGAGGAGAGAAATAAGTATAAACAGTTCTTGCTAACTGAATTACGAAAATTAGACGATCAGAAAAATAGCACGGAAAAAGTACGTGTAGAATAACAGTAATAATGCCCATTCTATCAATGGATCTCTGATCACTTGTCCCCTATGGAAGTCGATTGCATACAATGGCTAAATGATTAGGCTAAAAATTAGTTTAATCGAAAATGAAATTGCTTGGTAGTTAGTAATTCTGCAATAAGCTTTGAGCTGTTCTTTCTAGCTTAACCTAATGAATTATTCACTGATTTTGCTTGTGTTGTTTTCAGGTAGCTCCCACGTCTGGTATGAATAACATTCTAGACTTCTGAGCTATTTTTATTGTTTCTCGTGCTCGAAGCTTCGCTTTATATTTTAGATTTCTTGGCTTTGTCCTCAATCTATATCCACAGCATGGACACCACAATCCATCCCATTTTATAAATATCTCGCATATCTGACAGCGTTTTTGTCCACTAGCATATCGTCCAGAACCTACCGGTTTTTGTGCTTTATGGCGCATACATATACCTTTGCAAGTCATTCAATTACTTTCCTTGATAAAACTCGTTATCTATATTAAATATCCATAATTACTATTTAAATTTATGCAAAGCTCGTTGCGCTTTTTCTAATATGATATTATTCCCTAGACCTGGCCTCAACTACATCCTCACATCCTCCCATCCTCACATAATGACATTACCAAATAGTTAATATTATATTCATAATAAAGACAAACTTGGATGGAAGAACGCGACTTCCTTCATGAGATATGCCTGACAGCTCTATCGGCTGGTAAAGCAGTAAAGTTCGCGGCTGTAGTTGACAAAACTGCTAAATTAATTGTCGGCGAGTATAGAAAAAATATTCAAACATATTCAAAGCCTAATTACAAGTCGGGTGATTGCTGTATGATAAGCCATCTTTTTTATTTAGATTATTTGATACCCATAATAACAAAAAGAGAAAGAAGATCGCTTGGTTTAGAGCATTGTTACAGAGTCAAAGATGTTCAATTTGATTTAACTGAAATTAATGAAAATGTGAAAATAGCTACTACCCCTTTGACCAAAAGCAAAGATAAATTCCTTTGCGTATATTTAGACTCCTCAGAATCTCATCAGGAAATAATTGTCACCCTGAGTAATAGTATTTTATGAATCTGCAAAATTGGCGCCTAACTTCTCATTAGATGGCCAACACATATAATATCATGATGTTAATAGTTCCTTTGTTTTCCAATTGCTAAAATGATATACACTATATTTATATATATAAAACAGGATCCTAAGACAAAGTATTCTATTCGTAATACATTACAGTTCTCCGCTGATGGATAGATATAGATGGATGTGTATACGAAAATAAAAAATTGAAGGCTGAACGTATTATCTTAGAACAGTAAAATCTCCCATAATTACGTTCCAATAAATGAAATTTAGAATCTTCTTCTCAATAGAGTTGATGCGAAAAACGTTATTATGGATGAAATAAATCCACCGTATGCTAAGTTAAGGTTGTAAGGTACCATCATAGCTGATCCAATAAATAATGCAGATGCAAATATAATTCCTGCCAGAAAATTGTAACTGCCTTTATTTTGATGCTGCTGTTCCGTTTCTAGATATAACTTTAGTAATGGCGCAACCCTAATCGACGCTTCCATTCCCTTAGCAAATCTCTTGATCGAACCTTTTATTTCCTCAATGTATGCTTCTTTTATAAGTCCTTCTTCCTCAAACAGATTTGCCAATACTTTAACAAATTGAAATCTTACCTTGTGATGATTATAAATACCTTCTATAATAGATGCCATACGCATGTATAGTGCGAGGTTTTTGGGCAGTCTAAATGGAAATTTGCTCATTGTTTTATTAGAAAGATCCATTAATGCTTTTACCTCCATTCTATCTACATGCTTACCATGTAATGATTGGATGCTTAGCTCAAGACCTTTCTCTACAACGTATCGGTTGACAGTGGGTTCCAATGTCCCAAGCTCTAATAAAACATCAACTGTTCTTGAAGGGTCTTTTTCTATCAAACCAAGATACAGTCTGATCAATTTAATACGAGTTTCGTTATCCAACCTTCCGACCATCCCAAAGTCATATAAGATTATTGCACCGTTGTCATCTACTGAGATATTGCCTGGATGCGGGTCAGCGTGAAAAATATTATGACGTAATAACATTTTAAAAAACACGTGGTGTACTCTAATTATTAGTTTTTCTCTGTCAATTCCCATTGCATCCAATGCTGAAACATCTGTAATCTTTATACCTGGTATGTATTCTAGCGTAAGCACATGTTTTGATGTCCTCTCCACATACACATTTGGAATGACTACCATATGATCACCTCTGAGATTATTTTTAATCGTCCCGAGATTTTCTGCCTCTATCCTGTAGTCCATTTCTTCATGGATTGTTTCAATAAACTGCCACAACATGCCTTCTGCAGAGAACCGCAAATTAGGATCAATAAAGCGTGTAGCAAGTGGAAGAATTCTTTTTAAAATATAAATATCTTTTTCTATAATTTCTTCAATATTTGGTCTACTCACTTTTACGATAACTTGCTTACCCTTGTATCTCGCGAGATAAACTTGGCCAAGGCTTGCGCCAGAAAGAGCTGATGTATTGAATGTTTCGAACATATTTTCAATTTTTCCAAGTTCACTTTCGATGATCGGTTTTATTTGGATGAACGGCGATGGAGGAACCTCATCTTGAAGTTTCGCTAGAACTTCTAGATATGGCAAAGGCAAAATATCAGCCCGCGTTGAAAGCCATTGTCCTAATTTGATGTAAGAGGGGCCAAGTGCAATGAAAGTTTTAAGTGCACGCTCTGCATGCTTTGCATATTTTTTAGTATCGATGTTCTTCCCTTCATGCTTAACCCATTCACGACGGTCTCTCCTAAAATTGATTATAACAGGTAAAAGCTTTAACACAACTTTTGCAATATGGATTTTTGGAGGTAGTTTGAAAGCAACTTCTTTATTGTTTGTACTGTCTTCAGGGATATGTTGTCGAATCTGCTCTGAAGTTTCCAATTTGATTCAAGGACTCCTTTTAATTTTCTTCATGAAATTGCTCGAGATATAAAAAACCGCGCCTGCTGCAGAACCTGTAATAAAAGCTGTCCTTGCTGCATCGCACAAAGCAGCTCTCTGGTTCTTCCCTTCTGCCTCTCTTCTCTTATATACATCTTTACCGATCTGCCTTCCTACATAAATGGCAGATAAAATAGCTATCAAATATTCTGGGGCATCCACTACTAGATGGGCCAAGGGATCCGTTCTTGGATCTATTTTATCTCTATGAATAGTATAATGATTGTCATATTCTCGAATGTGAAGATTACCATGGCGAAATTGCCTTTTCGCTCCTTTCTTATCTCCAATACATGTCTCTCTATAATCAATTATCGGTCTGACGGATTTAGGTATGATTATGCTGCCATCTCCGTCAATGTAACTCACGTGCTGCAAAGTTCATGTACAACATATAAAATTAACTTTTTAATCTGAACTACTTAAGCACAACTTTGTATAAACTATGTTTTAAATTACTAATAGCTAATTCATACTTTCTCTTCGGAGTGGTCATCATATTTTGCATACATCACGATGTCATACCTTATACATGGCAACACTAGTGTTTGATTAATGCCTTTAGAGAAGAAAAAGGATATAGAATATCAATTGGACACAAGTGAGGCCTTAAAAGATCAAATTCTCAATTAATAATAGTTCATTATAATCTCAAGTATATATCTTCAATAACTGATATTTGTAATGTTCTCAATAGAACTTTATGTATGAATATGAGTCAGGAACTTTTCGATGTACGCATTGTGCAAAGGAATTTCTTACTAAGGATGAGGCTGTAAAGCACTACAAACAAACGCACTTAGAAGAGGAAACACGCGCTCTTGAATAGTATCCAATTAGTTTGAAGCTGATTAGTTAAAAGAAGTTATGATTCATTCAATGAATTGCTGACCATGGTATACATTATTCCTTACAACTAACTTATAACGGGAAACAATGACCTCTAGAAAAAAATACTGTAGCAAATCTACAAATACTGGTGTTGCAAGAAATAATCTCTATAGTTGTTTATTAGCCCATCATCACCTTAACCTTAGTCATCGTATTGTTGCTGTTATAATAGACATCATGGCATATGCTAGCTTTGGTGCTCTAATCTATGCTAGTTGAGCATATGATGATATATGGTGGAAGCACTATTCGATCCACAATATGCTAAATTATTTATTAATCATGTGAGAGCAATGAATATAATAACAATATCAAATTCAAGGTCGCCTGGGGCATTAATTTGAATGCAGCTGTCAATGGAGTTGTACATGTTAATGGGATATGATACGATTTAGGTTTTATTGAAAGATGCCTTTGTTCAGTACGAGGTTTACCTTGTTGAAAATATGATTACAGACGAGGCGTTACTTTTATGATTCGCAGTGACGTTGGGATGTAAATTACCTCAAGACGAGGACGATGATATAAAGTGCCAGATACAGATAACCTTTAATTCAAATCCAAGTTCATATATTAAAAATAATTAAATCCGACTAGCTCTCAAAGACATGTGGCTTTCCTTTTAAGACTGCGCTCACAGGTTCCAGAACAGTCCTTTGGTTTGCCCTTACCGCCATACGATTGGACCTACCCCTGTTCTCTCGAAGTAGAGGAATTCCCAGCTATCGGATATGACAGCAACTCATCATTTCTATGGACACAATAAGCCTTTACCTATTGTGCAGATTCTGAATGATGGATCGTTCTTCTCTTTTGGTTAGTCGGATAATTGTATATGTCAATTCAAAGATTTAAATCTATACCTTAATAATTTCGATAAGGTTTAACAAAATTTATTGATTTCAATCTTTGATTTAGGAAGATAATGTATGTTTGTGACAAAACAATAATAAAAATACATCTCTGAGTATCACATAATACTTGAAAATATGAAGAATACAACAAGATTATCAAATAGGAAAATTTGGAAGCTGAAACAAAACTTGAAAAGGTACAAGAAATACAACGGCTTATTATAGTGACATGGTAAACCGGCATCCATTTTTGAATAGCGATGCAAACTTGCTAATGCGGATTCTTCATGTATCGTAGTTATATCTTTAAGTTAGCGCGATATAATGAACCAAAGTGATTTTAGTAAAGAACAAGATAGGAGATAGAAGGCAGGTAAGTATTTTATCGACCAAGAAAATTTATTCAGGGGAAATCTCGATAAGGATTGATAAGTTTAGGCTAAATAACAAGACAATAAAGAAGGAAATTGTTGAACATCTGCCATCTATAGGATTAATTCCAATTATTGATGGAACCTGTATACTTTTTGTAACTCAATATCGCCACGCAGCAGGGAGAACCATGCTAGAAATACCCGCCGGTAAAATAGAAAAAGGTGAGAGTCCAAAGCAGGCTGCTCTTAGGGAAATGCGTGAAGAGATCGGCTATACTGGTAAATTATCTCCAATATTGCGATGGTACCTAGCACCAGGATATGATACCGAGTTAATGTATGTATTTGTGGCAACGGATTTGCGAAAAATAAATAAGAAACAAAATTTGGATGACGATGAAAATATCAAAGTAAAGCGCTTGAAACTAACCACTGCAATAAAAAAATGCGTCAGTGGAGAAATTGAAGATTGCAAGACAATTGCAGCATTGCTTGCTTATGCGAGAATAACATCTAGGTGACTGTCAAGGAGAGCAGTATAAATCTATCGATAGTCAGCATGACTCTTGTGGTTATTTATCAATTGGGCTCTTGAACTTTAGATAATCTCTAACACCATCGCCTGTCAATTCACTGGTTTTCCTTATCGTAAAGTCGGTTAATACTCCCTGCCAATTTAATATCATAATTGCTTATTCCTTTAACATCGTGAGTTACTAGATTGATCTCAAGCCTGTTATAAACATTAAACCATTCAGGATGGTGATTTAACTTTTCAGATTCCATAGCTACTTTGGTCATAAAACCAAAGGCCTGAACAAAGCTTTCAAATTCAAAAGTTCTATTTAACTTGCCATTAAGTACCTTCCATCCTACAATTTTGGCAACTTCATGTTCAATTTCTTGTTCTGATAATTTCTTGTAGTCATCATCTGACATACTTTCTCCGATGCTCCTGCATAATATAGTGATCAATTATATATAATTGTCTTATCCAGAGTTACAACTTAACTAGGATTTTTCCTTTCACAGAACATTTCTGTATAGAACGTCTACTTTCTATCTCTAGATCTTGTATTAACTAAAATACACTCATTAATAATAATTCTTGGTGCATCGACTAAGACTGCGCATGATCTAACGGCGATGTTTTGATTGTGCATATGACGCAGATTGCTTTGCAAATAGAGAAGGTAACAATACAACCTTCAATTTTAATCCATCATAAGGTGATGATGCAAATGGTAATAATATTCCATGACTTGGTCGACCAAGTTGTGATCATTGATTTACACAATTATCTATTATCTTAAATGAATCAAGCATCTTCTGTATTGTTGGCAAGTAATAGGCGTACCTTGAATTAACTGCTTTATATGTTA
>DATDNG010000007.1:0-3229 GCA_036518375.1 Nitrososphaeraceae archaeon
GGAAAAGATTTTGATTCTGGACTTAGTGCGCTAACAACTACAGGGAAAACATATTCTCATCAGTTTGCGAAGGCAGGGGACTTTCCATACTTTTGTGAGCTTCATCCTGCGATGATTGGAAAGGTCACAGTATCATAGAACAAGAACAAGATATCTAAGGGCATATTGAATGTCAACTGATCAAAAGAAGATCTAGTCCCTCTTTTTTTCTTTCTTTCATTCCAAAAGCAAGAATAATAATAATAACAAATCTCTTGTAGGAATATGGGCCGGTGGCTTAGACTTGAGGGTTTTTAGTAAATCGCTATAATCAATTAACATTACAAATAAAGAGCGTATTGTATATGTTGATAACGTACTGATACCTGCGGATCAGGATTCTAACTCATTTTTATTTTTCTTGCATCTCATTAATCGATGTTTAAAAAGTATTATAATAACAAAAGAAGCTTTATTGCCACATCATGTCATATTATTATAATTCAATTATCATTTCTATTGTCTTGATTTCTTAGCAGTATTAGCCCTTATTGTATATCATCTATTTTTTTGTCAGTAACATGACACATCATGCACCTATGTATAATCTATTTTTGACTGTAGCATCTCTCCCTCTTCTTCCTCCTCAGCTAAACCACTTGTTTGATGCTTTCATTTCTCTAGTGCCTTACGATATGCTCTCATAGCTTCTACGACCAGTTCTGTAACGGTTGTATTCCTGTCTAACGCTAGATGTTTGTACCAAAGCATCAAGTCCGGAGGAATTTTGAGAGTAGTCTTTGGGACGTTTTCTAGGTTATTGTTGCTAGCACTATTATCTTCTTTTTTACTCTGCTGTTCATTCTTGGGTATTGTTATTTTTCTCGTCAATACCGACATATCAGATATACATGATATTTATATGTCTACATGAATATATTTCTTTATGTCTAGAAATACATTTAAATAATATATACAACCATATACAGCATACAGAAGTATGTTCTTCATAAGATTTAGGTTATAATAAAATGTGTGGAATAGCGGGTATTTTGAGCAAAAAGAATGAAAATGTTGCACCGCTCATCGGTCCTATGCTTTTTTGTATAGCAAGCCGAGGCCCTGACGGAGCAGGAATAGCGGCTGACAACTTTGTTGTACAGTCAGAGTCGCTAGAAAATATGGAATACCATAAGCTTTATGGAAGCAGTGTTTTAGGCCATCTAAGGCTTGCAATAGTAGGCGGTACTTGTGGGCAGCAGCCTTTTCGCAGCTGCAATAATAATAATAGATTAACTGTCGAACATAACGGCGAGATTTACAACTACAAGCAAATTCGAAGGAAATTATTAAAAAAACATCATAAGTTTGATACTCTAACAGACAGTGAAGTTATAGTTCACTTGTTAGAAGATCATTTCACCAAAAGCAATAATAATGATTTAGTTTATGCAATTAGAAAGACTGTTGATGAACTTGATGGTGTGTATGCCCTTGTTATCAAGGACGAAGTAACTGGAACTATAGCTTTAGTTAGAGATAAAATTGGAGTAAGACAGCTTTATTATGGCGAAAACGATAGCATTGTAGCCTTTGCATCCGAGCGAAAGGCATTATGGGAAGTAGGAATAAAAGAGCCTACAAAAAGTGTATTGCCTGGATATACAGTACTTATAAAATCAAATGGTCTTTTGCAAGAATTGGAGGTAGCACAGGCTCCAGTACAATCAACTAAAATAGTTCATAAAACAATGGCCTCAGCCGTTAATGCGTACCAAAGGTCGTTACTTATGTCCATGAAAAAGCGTACACAGGACTTCAAGAGGATAGGAATAATTTTCTCCGGTGGTATTGATAGTGTAATTGTTGCGTGGCTTGCAAAGAAAATGGTACCTGAAGTTATTTGCTATACTGCAGGTATTGAAGGTTCTACAGATATTGCATTTGCACGTAGCATAGCAAAGAAACTCAAACTTAAGCTAAGAGTTAATGAACTTACTAGTAATGAGGTGGAACAAATGATTCCTGAGATTATTAATGTTATTGAAAATACGAATACTGGCCAAGTGGAAGTTGCAGTTCCAGTATATGCTGCAATAAAGCTTGCGCATGAGGATGGAATCAAAGTAATGTTTACAGGACAGGGTGCCGATGAGCTTTTTGGGGGCTATTCATGGTATACCAAAGTAGTTGAAAAAGAAGGATATCAAAAGTTACGGGAACATATGACCGAAGATTTGCTCTTGCTTTACAAAGAGACTCTTGAGCGAGAAGATAAAATTGCAATGGCACATAGTATAGAGATGCGAGAACCATTTCTTGATATGGAAATAATCAGAGTTTCTATGCAAATGGATTTGAAATTGAATGTAAAATCACAGAACGATATCTTTGGAAAACATGTGCATAGAAGGGTTGCCCAAAAATTGGGTATTCCAAAGAGTATAGCCTATCGCATCAAAGAAGCAGCACAGCATGGTTCAGGTATGCATCAAGTATTTGATGCAATAGCTAGAAGTCACGGCTTTGATGAATCCACTATTCCTATGAGATATCTAGATAACCTTAGATCACGTGAAAGAATTGGTAGTTCGCAAAGATACGTGCACCTATTTGGAAATGAAAGAATGTGGATTGCAGAACCACATGTACAGATGTATTTAGATAGTATTTCAAAGACACTGCCAATTTTCGAACAAAATGTAGTGACAAAGTACCCTAAAAGAGGAGAAAGAGCATATCATTAATTATAAGTAGACGACAATGATGAAATCAACGTTTAATTGTATCAAAATTAGGAATGTTCAGTAGTACACACTATAGATCTTATTAGATATTAAACGCAATCAAATGACTAGCATTAATATCTCATAGATTAATGATACAGATTTGATATCTCAACTAATCTGTTTTTTGTTCGCCATTCTACCTACCTATTCATTATATACCGATACCAATTTCTCGTTACATTATTAATAATTATATCCTGTATTCTTCCTTCAGATTTACCCTGTCTAAGCTTGGCTATGGATCATAATAGATTATACAAACTATAATAATATTGTTAAGCCGTAGCATGAAAACAAAAATACAAATCTATTTGTCATTTCAAATGTAGATTTGTGCGTCTTTTCAGAAACTATTTGGAAAAGAGTCTGCGAAATCGTTTCCAAATAGTGTCATAGAACACTTTTGGCTTTATCTCTGTAGATTTTGTTTTTATAGCTCCATAGCCCTTTTTTGTAAGATC
>DATDNG010000008.1:0-11054 GCA_036518375.1 Nitrososphaeraceae archaeon
AATTTATCAACTATACGTTATAGTTGGGACGACAGGTTGGATTATAGTTTTAACCACTACCGCATTAATCGTATACGAAATAAGGAGGATAAAACAAGAGGATAAAAGGAAAGAAGTAGCAGAAAAGTGAGATAAAGGATACTCTCACGCTTTGTCTAAGTATTACTAAAGCCGCTGTTGGGATTAACTAAAATATGTCCAGCAGGCACTTGTCATACCGTCAGTTGTTTAATTTTTAGTCTTTTCGCGTTGGGATTTTAATATTTTAGACTTTAAAATGAGTTATCAGTAATAAATTAGAAAATCTGTTGTCTCAAATCACATTCGTGTTTAAACCGTTGTTGATCTCATGTTCATGGAACCTTCTTAGTAACCAATACCCCTTTTAAATGGGAAAACAATCACTGATATTGACGGTGTAGGAATCTCTGCCGCGTTAAATGGTATCTGCATAAAAATCACATTCGCAACAAAGTTTCTTGATCAGCTAGATGTACATAACAATTACAAAGCGGAATCTTAATTTATGTTATTAAGAAATCTTGCCTGAGTTTTAAATTTGATTCATATTGATAATGCCCTTTTCAAGGCTCCATATTCTATATTGCGTTAAGCTATGGGTGTCAACCAATACCGGAGTTGGATTTTAAAATGATCTCCACAGGCCATAGTCATATTAACAAGTGATTCAGCATTTACTCATCGGCCTGTTTCTTGCTGTTTTTATGAGGGCTTTTTGGCGTACAATGAATAATCCAACTTTTATAGTCATTCATAGAGTAAGCGTCGTTAACGAAACTAAATACCTTCGGTAACCAACCTACCAGTTTCTTTAGAGTGTCCATGATAACCGCATCCGCTATTAAGTCAAAGGTATTACAATATTTAATTAATACATAAGATATAGCAAAATAGAATGCGATTACCACTCAAAGATAATGATTATTTTACGAAGAATGTAAATTCTGCTTTTGAAAACATTCGATCTGCGTATCTCGGGGCCATGAAACCCCAATTGACCAAGAAAAAAGTTAATGTAATGTTGGGAAATGGTAGTATCACCCAGTCTGATACTTTTGACCTACAGAGAATCACAGTATTTTATCAGAATTTGATTAACACACTTAAAGGATGGACTACAACAGGCATATTAAGATCGAACACTGATGACCTGCATCGTCTATATTGTGAGTTTACGCAGACAGTTGGTAAGTATCATCTGCATGGTTATTTTGGAATTCAATTTCATAGACTGCAATATTATAGAATTGACAAAAGTGTTATTACTATTCAAAAGGAATTAGCTAATATTGTAGACAAAGCATCAGAGACATTCAAATCAATGGCTGGCAGAGGAAATGATATACTATCTGATGAATTAGAAAGGATTGGTTACGCAGACATAGGATTTGAAGAACTATTTACAAAATTATTTGAGAATAGGACACTATTTGAACATCTAGAATGTAAAGCAATGTCTGTAGAAAATGAATTCCCAGAATTTGAAGAGATGCACAAAAAAAAGATCCAGCTATTTAGTGAGCTAAATAATTTATTGGTTGAATTGTATCAAATATCTCCAGTATTAATAGACTACAACAAATTAATGCAGGGAGAGGAGGGAGTTGTAATATATTTTGATATTGAAATGATCAAGAATCAGAAAACCAATGAAACGGATTCATATATCAATTCCAAAAGAATAACAATCGATTCAACAAGCCGGATTCTTAGCGAACTAAATGAGGTAGAAAAAACACTGCAACATATAGTGAATGATGAACAATCATGATGTCAACAAGTACACTAGATTGCACATACTATCTCCATTATGTTTAGTGATAAAGTGCATTGTTGCATGAATATGATATTAGTCAACAAATTTCAAATCTTCATTCAAAAGAGAGTAAATTGTATTTGCCCCATTCTTGAATTGCTAAAGTCGTCATCTTATAACGATTTTTCTGAATTATGCAACAAGGCAGGGATAAAGCATTAACGCACATTTAATGCTTTATAATTCCCAACTTTGTTAGACGGATTATAAAATTTTTATTACACAATGATTATTTGATATAATTATTATTGTTAATCTCAATAACAGTCTATACTTTGCAAGTTTATGACAATATTTGTAGAGTTGCCAGAACACAAATTATAATTAAGGCATAAACTAGAGTGCATTAGTATATCAAGTAAAGAGAAAAAACAAATGGTTCCAACTATCGAAGATGTGTTTAGAGCTAGGGATTTACTGGATGGAGCTGTTAGAAGAACACCATTGCAAAGATCTCATACATTTTCTAAGCTTATTGGAACCAATATTTTTTTAAAACTCGAATCTCTTCAAAAAACAGGCTCATTTAAGGTTCGAGGGGCACTTGCTAAAGTAAGTATGTTATCAGAGGAACAGAGAAAATATGGCGTGATTGCTGCGTCTGCTGGTAACCACGCACAAGGAGTCGCATATGCAGCATCAAGGAATAACATTTCGTGTACAATCATAATGCCACAAGATGCTTCACCAGCTAAGGTGGCAGCTACAAAATCATATGGCGCAAAAGTGGTTCTACAGGGATCAGGTTATGAAGAAGCCTGGATTGCAGCCCAGGAAATTGCGAAGAAAGAAGGCCGCACAATTATTCATGCTTTTGATGATGCCCAGGTAATAGCAGGACAAGGAACAGTCGGTCTAGAACTGTTAGAGGATTTGCCAGAACTTGATCAAGTTTATATTCCAATAGGGGGAGGAGGTCTAGCCGCAGGTACTGCAATTGCAATCAAGTCGAAAAAACCCCATGTGAAAATCATCGGTGTAGAATCCAAAGCTTTTCCAGCTATGAAAGAATCTCTTGCAAAGGGTTCTTTGCAGAACATAAAAGCAGGATATACCATTGCAGATGGTATTTCTGTGAAGTCTCCTGGGGAATTGACATATGAAATAGCTAGTAAATATATAGATGATGTAATGGTAGTAGATGATTCTTCAATAGTTAAAACCATGTTTTTACTTATGGAAAGAGTAAAACTAGTCATAGAGCCATCTGGAGCTGCAAGCCTTGCGTATTTGCTATCAAATACCCATTTAAAGAAAGATGAAAATATAATATCATTACTTTCAGGAGGCAATGTTGATATGTACTTGCTTGGACAAGTGGTGGCCAAAGGGCTTATGCATATGGGCAGGATGCTCAAAATTTTTATCCAGCTACCAGATAAACCAGGAGCATTAAAGACGGTAGTGGATGGTATTGCAGAGCTTAGTGTCAATATTGTTGAAGTAGAACACGATCGATTAAGTGCTAATATTTCTGCGGGAACTGCAGGTGTAAATCTAAGTCTTGAAATGGAAGATGAAATGCACGCAGAGCGTTTGATTGAGTTTCTTCGGAGAAAAGGAATACAATTTAGGGTAGTTAGTTGATATGCTTTAACCTGTTTACACATTATTACATAGATCGGCCTTCAGCGAAATATAATGTATTGATGTAGAATAATGAGTTGAAACTTCGCTTGAGACCGATAGAAATACAGTCTCGAATCAGCTTCAATATATAAATACCATTAATATGCTGAGCATTATTAGAACTTCGACAAGGAAATCGGTTTAGAGCGAAAAATCAATAACAATGGTATGGACTTCATTTTGCTATAATATTGTTTTCCCTTCTTTCAATACATACTGCCCATTCATACCGATCTCAACACACTACGACAATATGATCTCGATATTTGGAGGAATTAGAGTGAAAGATGCTATTAATTAATATAATGAGGTCAATGTCTTATGTCTTACAGAGTATATCATTCCGACATACACACTATTGATAATTCGTTTGTGACTGTATTTGCAATGAAGAGATTGCATGTCGATCCAACATTGGAGTAGCTATCGTGTCTATATCATAGATCTTGACCTTTAGATTTGTTACTTCGGGGTTTGATAAATTGTATTTGTCCGCTAGAATTCTCTTTACTTGGGTGTCTGGCTCAAATATGATGTTTGTTTGCGACTGTAAGGTCACATATAGCGTCTTCAATAGCATAGGATGCGGAATCTTTCCAGATGCATCATTTAGAATAGAAAAACCGATTTTGTTTACAATCTGATTTTGTGGAGGAGAAGCTGCAAAGGAATTTGCCGAGTAAAACAAACGTACATCAAGCAAGTTAATTTGATCGGCCGATGAATGTAATTGTAAAGGAGCAGTATTTATTGCTCCACTGTTTGCTAAAGAGTTCAAGATTCCATTGCCAAGTTGTGCGAATATAATCATAAATCCTTCCACCATCTCTTGTCCTTTGATATTGAATATATTCAAAATATCCTTACAGCTTGTTCCTGTTGATTTTTGTGGTTGTAATGTCTTTATTATCGAATTAGCAGATTGATTGCTATTATTGACTATCACATTCAATAGCACTGTGATTGGATATCCTTGCTTATTTAAAATACTGAGATCAGTATCATAATATCCTGGTGTCAGCAGACCAGCATCTTCGGATATAACACCACATTCAAATTTCACGGTGTATGTTATACCGCTGATCTGTTTTTCTTTATTATTTAGGACAGACGTGTTCCTTAACAGAGCAATATCATTGATTGTGGAGTTGTTTTTAACACCATAGTAGTTTAAATTAACATTATTTACCTGAGACGTCAATATAGGATTGAAGAATGAAGAAGGTTCTTTGACCGTGATAGCTTCGCTAACTGATACACATTGCGACGTTAAAATAAGAGCTGTCACAAATAAAGCTGCACTAGTAATAATGTAACGAGTTCCGTTGGAATTATTTGACTGGCATGCCATTTTATTGTTTATTTAATCATAACTAAACTTCACAATAATTTATAGTATGGCTGTCTAATGTTTTTACATATAGTTGGTTTTATGCACAAGCACGCAAATCCTTATCACCAATTCCAAAAGAGATAGCTACTCCAATTGCTAATTTAACGTTAACCCACGTGAGATCAGAATTGATAGCATTTCAATCAAACAAACCAAATAGGTTTGATAACATGATAATATACCCACAATCAAAAGGATCAACGTGACATATCAGAGCAGCTATTCATGCCTAAAATAGATGTCAACAAGGATTGAGAATACAAATACAAAGCCCAACATGCGTACATTATTGAGACAACTTATCTAACCGCATATAGAAAGAAATATTTCTAGGTTCATTTTCAGTGTCTTTAATGACTCATGTTGCAAAAATAATAGAAATAGTTGGCAGTTCTGATAAAAGTTGGCAGGATGCAGCACAAGCTGCATTAAATGAAGCTAAAAAGACAATACACGGTATAACTGGAGTAGAAGTTGGAGATATGACCGCAAAAGTAGATCCAAATAGCGGAAATATCACGGAATATCATACAGCTGTCAAAATAGCATTTGGTGTAGAACATGGTTAATATTTAGACGATAGAAAAGAGCAAAAAACAAGAGAGGAATAGAGATTTTGTTGTAGCTGGTTATATTAGATAACTGCCCACACTATTTCAACAACATTTCTCAAGAGTGGTCAACAAAACCAAATTTTTGGTTCTGTTGTCGTGCTCCTAAAGCCAAAGCCTAAAGTCTTATCAGAGTATGCAATAACATGCAATAGGCGTGGCGCTCGAGTAATCCATATGTCAAGAGTAGTGCTGGTAAACAGACATTGTTTTTGAAGGATTGCAAGTATAAGTTTATTGAAAATACCATGCTAAAGAAGATAAGGTCTATATCTAAACTCATTACACTGACATTGGATTTGTATTTTTCGGGGCCATCATTAACACAGCCCGAAATATTAATGACCACTCGATATCTCTTGACTTTACTATTATATATAGATGGATAAATCGTCTAAGAGTATGTTAATTCACTAACACCATAGCTATCAGACACATGGCATGCTGACGAGCTATTTGTAAATATAAATGGTGGTCAGACATACAAAGGAAAACAAAAACCTGTATTCCTGTGGAATGTTATGGATAGAAAGACAAGTTTCCTTATAGCTTGAAAGGTTTCTGAAGCTAGAGTTATCAGCAGTATAGTAGCGGTATTCAGGGATGATGTAAAGAATGCAAACGGTCAGAATCCCAAAGAAATACATACTGATGCTTTGAGAACATACAAAGAAGGTGTTTCACAGAACTTTTCTAACAATAACACGGCCACTGTAGCATTAGATGAGTAAATAGAAGACCAACATATGGGTGAGTCATATTAGTTGATGTAGGCATATTCTCTTAATCCTGCTTTGTCAGCAGTAGTGCCACCGATTTTTGCCAGTATAAATTCTTTATTGGTTTGTAAAATGGAATCATTAAAGCTTATTCCGTTTTCGTGTAGTTTTCCATATTCTTCCATAGAGACTTTTTTTCGCGGTCCGATTTCTACTTCAAGATTCATTCGTTTTACTATCTCTTTATATTGAGGCTGTATTACGCCGCTAAAAACCATGGCGCTGCTACCGCTACCATAAGATCCAAAGCCTACTCTCTTAGTTTCTAGGTCAGTTCCCTTCTTATATTCAAATTCAAGTAAACTTCTAAACCCCATATACATCGAAGCTGTATATAGATTCCCGATAATAGCGGATGCTTCAAGAGAACTCGCCATCTTCTTTTCAAAAATTTCATTGTAGAAGAATGTTTGTACAAATGCCCGTCTAAATTTTTCATCAGCTTTCATAAATTCAGTATCAGCAAGAATTGATTCAATTGTGCCTCTAGGATCTTTTGGTAGTGGTTCTTCCATTGCTACTTCTTTTATAACATATTTCCATCGAGGAAGGTGTCGCCACTCATGTCTTAATAAATACGCTAGCGCTTTTTCGCCCATTTTTCTATAAGGAAGATGGACACTGAATAAATCAATGTAATCTGTGATGGATTCGTCATCTTTAATACTAATCAAACCTGTTCTAATTGCCTTTTCTTTATAACTATCGAATGCCTTCCTCACCTGAATCAAATATAATAGATTAGAATAGTTTCCGTTGACAAGAGGAGTTTCCTTTCCACATGGTCTATAGAAATCATACTCATTCTTGATAATTGTAGAGGTAACTTTTTTGTCAAAAGCCAGGATCCTAGGATTTTCCTTAACTAGAATGGCAACTGCGCCAGCACCTTGTGTATATTCGCCTGATGAACCAATATCATATTTGGCAATATCACTCACAATGACAATAGCGGCTTTACCATTATTTTCTTCTGCTCTAATCCAATTTGTATTATCATATAATGCATAAGATCCACTCACACATGCAAATTTACATTCAATTCCACCTGCATGTTCAAAAGAACCTTCCCCATAAACTTGCTCTAGCATTCCTATTACAAAAGAATTCATTGCTTTAGATTCGTCCAGAGCAGATTCGGTAGCTACATACATTCTTCCGATATCTTTGGGTTGTAAATGATTTCTTTGCATTAATTTCAAGCAGGCATTAGCGGCCATACATGCTGGATCTTGATTTGTATCAACTAATGCCATCTTTTTTATACCTATACCATGCTCTAGCTTCTGCGGAGCAATCCCTCTTGCCTCAGCAAAATCCTTATAGTCAACATAGAGTTTGGGCACATATATAGCTAAGTCGTCAATTCCTACTTGCATTTTACAAAGACTATATGCATAGCCATTTAAAGGTATTTCTGGGTTAGATTGAACAATGCTACATATGAACAAGACAATATAAAATATGTATGATCGAGATACGCGCTTGTAATCCTATGATACATGCATCCTTCGATTACAATATGTCAAAACAAAACAAATTGCCATTATGAAGTCGTTATGCAATCATTGAAAATTTTTTCTTTCATAATTACTATTGGCAAACAATAGATAATAATGTAGACGCATAGGCTCTGAACAAGGTTTAGTTTAGACATCAAACTTTTAATATGATTTATAAATTAAAGTAGATAATACACATTGTCTTATCAGGAAGAACGTTTTCTGACAGAAAAGAGAAAAAGATTTGATGACATGCAAGAGCTGCCAGAAAATAGGCCTGCAATATTACTATCATCGATTTATTCTGGAGATGAGAAAAAGATCTATCTGAAATTTTATGATATGAAAGATAATACCATATATTTTTGGCATGATAGAACGAATCACAAACCCTACTGTTATACAAAAACGCAGTATAATGATATACTTCAAAAGATCGTTCAAAAGGAGAACAAATACACATTAGAAAAGACTTACAAAAGAGACATTATTTCTGATAAGGAGATCAATGTGTTTAAGATAATTGCACCAGACCCATTGTCAATCGGAGGTACTGAAAATAGCATAAGAGAAAAGGTTACTTCATGGGAAGCGGACATAAAATATCATGAAAACTATCTTTATGATACTGGACTAATTCCAGGTACATATTATATTAGAAGAGGAGAAGAAATCAAACAGTTTGAATACCAAATTTCTAATCAAGTCCAACAAGCATTAAAAAATTTGTTATGGAATAGAATAAAAGAAGAGGAGACAGGAAAGATAGATTATAAAAATGATAAAAATGAATATCAACAATACACTACGAGGTGGGCAGAACTTCTCAATCAGCCCATCCCTGACCTAAGAAGGATTTCTATTGATATTGAAGTTGAATCTGAGGAAGGCAGAATGCCCACCCCTCGTGACCACGATAGACCCGTTATCGCAGTTGGTTTTGTTGGAAATGATGGATTCAAAAAGGTACTTGTCTTGGAACAACAACAAGACAAGTCAAATAATATTAGTAATAGTATTCCTTTAATTCCTGAAGCAGAAATTTGTTACACTGAAAAAGAATTACTACAAAAAGCATTTAAAATTATAAAAGCCTATCCAATTGTAATTACTTATAACGGTGATGACTTTGACCTGCCGTACCTCTATGCTAGGTCTCAGGATCCGAGAATTGATCCAATCGGCAGAGTATCAATCCAAAAAAACGAAATCCCCATCATAGTCAAAAGAGAGTCTTTTATAAAACGTGGTACTCAAGCTGAGCCAATTCAAATAAGACATGGATTGCACATCGACTTGTTTAAGACCTTTCAGAACCGGTCAGTGCAAATCTATGCTTTTAGTCACAAATACTCCGAGCACACACTCAACGCAATTTGCGAAGCTTTACTGAATGATAGCAAAATTGAATTTGAAGGTGATATTGGCGAATTGCCGATACAAAAATTGGCACAATATTGTATTAAAGATGCTGAACTGACTTTCAAATTAACTAGTTTCAATGATAATTTGTTGATGAAGTTATTGGTAGTCATTGCAAGAATTAGTAGGTTATCTATAGACGACATTGCGCGTTTTGGCGTAAACCAGTGGATAAGGGGGATGTTGTATTACGAGCATCGCCAGAGAAATATGCTTATTCCAAGGCGTGATGAACTGCAAGCAAAAGGCAGTGCTTCAACTACTGCGATAATAAAAGAAAAGAAGTATCGCGGCGGATTAGTAGTAGAACCTGTCCTTGGTATTCATTTTAATGTTGTTGTAGTGGATTTTGCAAGCCTATATCCAAGCATCATTAAAGTACACAATCTCTCATATGAGACTGTAAACTGCCCTCATCAGTTTTGTAAAAAAGATTCTAATCAGCATATACAGGGCACTACACACTGGATATGCAAAGAAAAGAGAGGATTAACTTCTCTTTTGATAGGCTCGCTCCGGGATTTAAGGGTCAACTATTACAAACACTTGTCTAAAAATGGAACACTTTCTTCTGAAGAACGGCAATTATATAATGTAGTTAGCCAAGCAATCAAAGTAATTCTTAATGCCAGTTATGGGGTCATGGGAGCCGAAATATTTCCACTGTACTGTTTGCCTGTTGCTGATGCAACTGCTGCTATAGGGAGGACCACCACTACAAAGACAATTGAGAAATGCAAAGAAATAGGTATTGATGTGATATATGGAGATACTGACTCTCTTTTCTTAAAAAATCCCTCTAATGCGATGGTTGATGAGATATCTACGTGGGCAAGAAGTAACCTCGGTGTAGATCTTGAAACAGACAAGCAATACCGTTATGTGGTATTTAGTGAATTAAAGAAAAATTATCTAGGTGTTCTACAAGATGGCACAGTAGATGTTAAGGGTCTTACTGGAAAGAAATCACATACTCCACCATTTATACGGCATGCATTTTACAATATTTTAGATATTTTAAGCAAGGTAAATTCAGAAAAAGATTTTGAGTCGGCTAAAGAAAAAATCAAAAATATTATCCAAGAATATGCTAGAAACTTAGAAGCCCGAAAAATACCTCCTGCAGATCTGAGCTTTAATGTGATGGTAAACAAATCACCTGCTAAATATGGCAAGAAGATCACTACTGCCAGTAATGATACTATTACAACAAAATCGTCATCAACAATGGCAATATCTCGTACCAAAGCAACCTCGCTAGATGGCAAAGATAGAGAAGTTGAAAATTACAAGGGCTTACCACAGCATATCAAGGCCGCAAAATTACTAGTAGATACAGGAAAGGAGATCAAGGCAGGAGATATTATTTCATATGTCAAAACAAAAACAGGAGATGGTGTCAAACCTGTAGAGCTAGTAAATTTAGAAGAAATTGATACTGAAAAATATCTTGAAGCTATGGAAGCAACATTCGATCAGGTTTTATCATCTTTGAACTTTAATTTTAAGTCCATCCTGGGCAAGCCCCATCAATCAAGCTTGGATGAGTTGTTTTGGAGCAAATGACAGTAGCTGTAAGTGCCTCATCCTAACGGTCAAAAATTCTTCGTTTTGAAATAAAAACTACATTCTTATTCATGTTAACATGATTGATCTTAAATTTCTTTACTTAGAGAGGTTGTTTATCCAAAAAAATGCTATGGATTACTGTCTTATTCCTACACAAGAAAAAGTGAAAAAGCATTTAATGGATGTAGTGTGATTTATTCATTAATACCTTTGAAGAAGACCACTACTGCCAGTAATGCTGCTTTTGAATTTCTTCAACCTCTATTCATTGTCCCTGAAAAAACAAAAGCAAGATGTAGTTTTGTAGATCTC
>DATDNG010000009.1:0-2649 GCA_036518375.1 Nitrososphaeraceae archaeon
AAGAAGTTCTTGATGGTTTAAGAAGATGGCTTGCTAGAGTCCAATCAATCGACTGGGTTGAAAAACCTGCAGCATCGATAAGAGTTGAAAAATTACTCCAGAAATGTCATCATTTAATGGATAAGTTTATGAAACTTTCTCACCCAGAAAAAAGCAATATTAGTAATAGATCTAGTTGAAGATGATGATTATATGCAAATTCCATTTGTAACAACGGTTACGTTTATAATATATGTAACATCATCTACAGATATAATGAATAAAAGCCATTGTAGCTATCTATTGCACCTTGACGTTATTGTCTCCATAGTAGTATTTTATAAAAATACCAGCAGCTGACCAAATTATGTTTTGTAATGGAATATGTGATAAATTAAGATCTGCTGGCATAATCAAAGTTACAACACGGCATGGCCAAGGTCGATAAGATCAAGGTCAGCGATGGTGTAGTGTATGTGAATTTTTCATTTACCCTGTATCTGAAAATTCAAACCTTTGTCCATGCTGTAGGTCGAAGCTGAGGACAAGGCCGAGGATGATGAAGGCTAAGAATAAGTTTAGGAATAGAATGTATTCGACCTATGGAAGTTATAGTAACAAAAGAATGGATAATAATAGTTGTGATGTCAAGGGTATTCCATATAGTGTTTAATCTATGCTCCCAATGACGAACTCTAATACTGGTTATGAGTTTACAGCCTGCGAGATGAGATTGTAAAGTGTCCAGCTCTGTCAGAATATTTTTTGAGCTCTCCTTAATTCTTTGACTTAACTCATTTTAGAGGAAATTGCACCATAATATATTATTACTATACACAGCCGCAATTAGTCTGCTGCAATGCACCTCTTACTTCATTTAAGATGTTATTAAGACTGTCTTGCTTTTGTGCATGTAGGAATATCAGCCTAGGACTTTCATCAAACCAATGGTTATGAATGGCACTTACCGTCCAATGGTGATCTAGCAAGTATTGATTGACCTTATCTACTTCAGATTGAAGTAATGTAAATTCTGCTAACATCAATACTTTTGAACTAGATGATGCAGATGCTGGTTGATATGGGAATTCCATTGAAACTTGTTCATTTATCTTCTTGCCGAATAAATTCAGTGTAGGTGAATCTCTTGATAGCTCTATACCACATACATCATTGGATTGATGTGCTTCTGCCTTGTCACTAATTTGTTTAGCTGCGTCTTCACACTTCTTTTGAAGTCTCTGTTGCAAAAGCTAACTTTGAGCTATTGAATACAGTACCTACAAGAATTGTAGCCAGAATGATAGATGACAAAGTTATTGCAAGTATTATTTTCTTCATCATGCCATTCAAGTCCAAAATGAATATAAACATTAGATAACATGGTTAATGGAGTAATACATCATATTTTTTGATATTCAGTCCAACATAGTAGAGAGAATTTGAAATAATAATTCAAAAACTACTCATTCTGCAATAGGCCTTCAGCAACAACTTATTCTTGCGGATTGTTATCACTTGATTAGATTAGATAGCAATTTCACTCATGTAAATGAGACATAAAACCAATATCTTTGCTAATAGTTGTGCTAAATATGGTTTAAATCACTGTATTTCCATTATATATTCATATGACTAAAAGTAAGAGTATTCGCATTGAATCATTGCAGAGGATTTCGGCAAATAATAATGATGTTTATGATAATGCTGCTCCAAAGTACGTATCTAAATTACTTGATAGCATAGACATCAAAATAATCTCCGAATTAGTAAGGCAGCCAGACATTAGCAGCCTTTCTTTATCAAAGAAGATAGATATTCCACTATCTACACTACAAAGAAGAAGAGCAAGAATCGAAAAAGCAATACTAAAGAGAGATTATACTTTTAATTATAAAGCTTTTGGTGGTAGAGTAGGAGATTTAATTATTGCTGTAGATAAAGGCAAATCAAAAGAAATAGCCCAAAGCCTTCTTAAGAAGTACAAGAATAATATTGTATCATGTGATACCCGAATTAACTCAGAACATAACATATCTGCTCATATTATTTACAAAAATACAGAGGAGTTGTATGATCTAATAGAGAGTATCAAAACTATGGAATATGTAGACGGTGTTCATTGGTCTGAAATGGTAGAAATTATGGGAGACAATAATTCTGAAGTTATAAGTGCTTTCTTTAATAAGTGAGATTGAAATTTAGATATTGGAGTTACTTCGTATGTATTATCTTCAGAGCTTTCCCATGATGTTCAATTAACCTTTGTTTTTGCTCTTCTGAGAATCTGTCAAAATCTTTTTGATGATACAAGCAAAATCCTCTTACTTGCTTATCATATTTTGTTGGCAATGATAATTCATAATCAACCAAGTCTTTGTACTTGAATTTGTGAGGATAAGCACCCATGTCAGCTAGTGCAGAAAAACCCTTCTTTCCCATTTTAGAATAACCTCCTATGCAGAGCAGCAAGAAGAAATGGAAAGGCTATTGAAGAAAAGGAATGATATAGATAGTAATACAATTCATATTTATTGTTTATTAACTATTTATTCAATCACATTGAATGCTTAGATCTACTACTAACGTGCGCTATAGGAGATAGAAGTCTTATCGACTAAATCCTTTAACAAACTTGTCATGGAATTTCTGGAAGAATTTGAAAACCAT
>DATDNG010000010.1:0-4479 GCA_036518375.1 Nitrososphaeraceae archaeon
AGGTCGTGCTAAATACCTGAAAATCATATATCCAAAATCATGAAAAGGAATGGCAATCTTATATAATTCAGCCAATTCATCATATAGCCTTCAAATACCGCTTTTACATCATCAAATACAAGTCATATCTTTTTCAAATCAACTTCAGATGGCTTTTGTGCTTGATAATATTAGTGACAGGCATACCCCTATGTACCCATGGTAACAAAGAGGTAAGTGAGTATATGTATACAATATCTATTTATTGTTAAGCAAAAGAAAGGATGGCTATTTAGAAGCTTTAAATAGTATAATTTAATATTACAATATTATAGAAGAATTCAATATGGGCGGCCATATACCAAAGACAATAAAGATAAATGTCCTCAAAAATTGGCTAGAAGGCTATAGTATAGAGCAAATAGCAAGGGAAGAACGAATAGCTACTGGTAGTGTCAGCAATATAATACAAGAATGCAGACAGAATGATTGTGAATTTGATTTAATGAGGCAGCTTGCTATAAAGCTGAAAAATGAAGGAGATACTATTGAGTCTTTTGCATCTACAGTTAGATTAAAAGAAAGAATTAGAAAGATATTATTATTAGAACTACCATCATCATCGTCATCATTTTCGTTAAATAAAACCACAACAACTACAAATGGAGAAAAAGTAGAATCAACGATAGCACTAGAGCATGAAAAGATTGAATCCTTCATAGAATCTTTGGAAGTGCTTTGCTTTAAACGCAATCTGTCAGCTAAGGAATTTGTTGATCTTGTTTATCGTCTATCTTTTATAGCTTACAAAAAATATGATATACCACTTGAAAAGCTACCTGATTATGTTCAACAACTAGAATATGAAGCTGATACGCTAACAGAACAAATAGCAGAGAAAAAGTTAGAAATGAAAAAAAATGTATTAGCATATTATGATGATACTTTAGAATATAATGCAAATAGGTCATTATTTGAAGAAAATAAAAGACTAGCAGAGGAAAACAAAAGACTAACACAAGAAGTAAAAAAAGTAAGAAAAGAAATAGATATGTGCGCAATTGCATTGGCACTTTCTAATCCAGAGGAAGAAGAAGATGATACAAGTGACGGGCTTAGGTGATAGTGAGTATAGAGGAAACTATGGGGGACCGTGTCCAATGCACGCTTCTTCATGCTGAAATAGAGATACAGAACTAACTGTAATCTTCGACTGCTGTTGACCCATTTCGAATTTGTCCGGTTACATCTCTTTTCGGAAGTATGATGTATATCCTTGATACTGCTAACTCGTCTGTTCTTTGCTTTTAACCTTCACATTATCAACTTCAGGTTTAAAGCATACAATGGAATAAGTTAATTACTTGATGTTAGTTGGCTGGGAAAGTTCTAACATTCAACTAAAATCTTCATTTAGATACGTGAGTTAAGCAACCCAATCCAAACATGTTAGAAAAAATAATTGCAAAAAACAATTACAGTCTTTATGAACGCAGAGGGTTTTACGCTATTCATTGGTGATAGAGTTATAAAAAAGGTAATAGCGATGTCGAAATAAAAACTAAAAACGCTGTTTATGACACTGTTAGAATCAATGAAGAAGTACACTTAACAAAGAATCAATATGATGTTTTGAATATTATTTATAATGCATACATTGCGCTGCGATAAATGCTAAAATTGATTATGTTGTCCATTTTCTTTTCACAGTCTTGAAAAATATTTGTAGCATATAATTATGCATAATAGCATAGTTAAATCCACAACTAAATTTAGTAATGTGGCTGTGTTCACTTAGCATGGGTATAGATAATACTTCTGTTATGCATATCAATAAACATCTTAAACCAATTCAAAATATGTTCTAATTTCTTTTTTCACTTCTACAAGGAAAATAATCATCAAAACTTTCTGTTCTATCTTTAACATATTGGATTATTGTTCTTTTTATGATACTTTTCTCATATGGTAAATGAATGTAATATTTTAATTTCAAAAATTTACAGGCCTGTGGATACCAGGTACCGCCATCAGTTGAGACTGGATGTTTTCCATATTTCCTTACTAATGACTGTATGAATTGTTCTGAAATAAGCATATACTTCTTTCATAGAAATTAAGAGTAGACTGCTATTTTCTAAAAACAGTACTTCCTAATGATGCCCAGCCAAATAAAAAATAATAAATCCTTAACAAATTGAACTTTCTAGCACATTTACGCTATATTGTGCGTCATCCCATCCATCCTTATAACCTTGCTTGTAATCTTGACTATATTGTGAACTACTACCAGTCACGTTTTGGTTTTGTGCATGACCAGAATGGAAGTCGGATTGAGCTGCATCATAACCATTAAAATAGGCGGTGCTTTTATCTTGATTGGCACACAATGCACCATAACCCTTCATTGGCATGATTATTAGGAGTAACATAAATGCTGCTGTAGCGGCAATCATGAATATGGTTTTGCCTGACGCCATAAATACAGTTTTTGTATTTGTTCCCATATCTTATTGACCGGAACCAAAAAGATAAAAAGTTGTCGTTCCAAGAGAATATTGGTTTTCAACAAGGCATTAGATAGGGAAATTTAGGAATGAAATTCCATGTTGATAATTGAAACGTTAAAGGCGCATTACATGTTATTAATATTTGATAGAAGAAACAATGTATAAATCTAAAGAATATTGCGAACTTCTTTACCTTCTAGATTCTGAATATTTCACATCTTTTAGAAATAGCACAAATTCCTAAAACTTATCAGTTAGTTATGATTTCTAACTATCATAATGAAATATCGAAGCAGAACAGAAATAATTGCCTTGATCTTAGAAACCGCTAATAGTGGCGGAGTTAATAAAACAAAAATAATGTATAAAGCACTTTTGTCATACCCGCAGTTGAAAGAATATTTATCTGCCCTAATAGAAAATGGTTTATTAGATTATCAAGAAGCTATGCAAGTCTATAAGACAACAGACAAGGGAAACCGTTTCTTGCATGTATATAACCAACTCAGTGAACTGATCACTACCAAAATAAAAAGAGCTTAACACTGTTGTTGATGCTTAGCCAGATTTCTCTGATTTTGCCACCCATTTTCCCGATTTTAACTCTAGCTCAAGTTGCCCAATGAGAATGCCGCTACGATATACTTTTGCAAATTCACTACTAGCTCCAAAAAATGATGAAAGTAGATTACCTTTCTCTCGATAACCTGCCTCTAATACTTTAATCTTTAACTTACTACTTGCTTTTAATAGTACATTGCGAGCATATGACCAATCACCTTTCCAAGATATCACTTCAAAACTACCAAATTTTATTGTTGATAGCTGATATCCCTGCAGTTTTGTTTCAAATTTCTTATTACTCTTTTTAGCATAGAGATTCATCCACTCTATAGCCTTATCTGCTTTTCCCTGTTCAATTGCGAAATTATCAGCACTTGCCAATCACGGACTCAAAGGCGTTTTTGAATTAAGACATATAATTGCTTATTCACAATATTGGTTTAGGATACTTTATCTTCATTTGGTGTACGGTTTTTTATTTATATGTGTCATATTTTAGCCTATTAGCTTTAGACTAGACGTTAACGATGTGATCATTTATATAAAACCGATGTGAACGCTGGGTTTGATACAACCTACTACTGCATAATTCTCTTACGATTTCTAATTCAAAATAACGTATTATCTATATATACGCTTCATAATGAACCAGAATGAAGAGTGATCGTGTAGAAAAGTCAATTGACCTTATCTCGAATTTAATGATTTGTGTTTCTTTCCGATGAGTTTGTCGCTTTTTCTAACATTTCCGCAACATTAACTGATACTCTCGATATTTCACGTGTATTATCTCTTGTATGCTGCATAAGCATTTTAACTGCTCCGGTATTTGTGAACATCATGTTATTCCAGATTCGGATTGTTGCTATTGTACCATCTGAAAAACCACTTACCATCCTTGCATACGCTTCCGTAAATCGCTTAGGTGACATCCAAAAGTAGTTATCAAAAAATGAGATCCATGAATTTTGATATGAATTGGTAATTTTTCTTTGTGATTCCAAATAATTCTCTACAGTCTCCCTTGCTGCAAGAACTGTTTGTTCTTGATTATCTGTAACCGTTTGCATATATCTCGGAAGCTCTCTATGCGTTTCATCCATAGTCCTTCTAGCGTTATTCTTTGCATCATCAAAAGTTTTGTTAATTATCTTCTTTGTGTTACTATCGGCTACATGGACATTATAACTATCATCATTAGGTCTAGACATCTACACTATCATGGCAAGCATCACAGTTAAGCATTGTTATTTAAACTTCACATTCGATTACTTTAGAACTAAACGCTGAGAGAACAATTAGGTATAGAATCATTAGATATAGAGAGGATTGCAACGATGGTTCTAAATCTAGAATAGACATCATAACCCATATCGCACAGTTTATTAATCAAACAAATCAAAATTGATATATCAATTTACAAATC
>DATDNG010000011.1:0-12468 GCA_036518375.1 Nitrososphaeraceae archaeon
ATCTCCATGTATTTCTACTATGATCTTTCGTAATCGTTTTAAAGTATTTGTTGCTCCTTTTAATGCTAGAACTTCTGCACCTTCTATATCTATCTTCATGACATTAACCCCATTATTGGCTAAGATATTATCTAATGTATCACATTTAACTTCCAGGGAGTTAGGTAAGATAAAGTTATGTTCTGCTAAAAATGTATTATGAACACTATATAAATCGGTACCAACACGGTTTCCATCATGGGAGCGTTCATATATTGTAATAACACCTTTGCGATCTGATACAGCTTTATTGATTGCTTTGATATGTTTGAAACCATTTAATTCAATATTTCTACATAATGCTTTATAATTTCCAGGATGTGCTTCGATTGCAATGACTTCTACTCCTTTGTTTTTGTAATCGTTTGCAATCTTCAATGAATATGAGCCTACATTAGCTCCTACATCTACAAATGTCTCGTTTTCATACATAATGAGATGTGGTTTTATACCTTCTTCTCTTGGTATGAATAACATGTAAAAGTCCTGTGTACCTTTTCTAGGAATTGCTTTGATACCGTTAATAGAATAAGACCTCTCAGGTAAAAAGCTAATTGTTGATATTCCTCTGTTCAGTAAATATTCGTCTCGTTTCTTCTTGCCCATTTTAATGCGTAATGACAATCGATAAGCAATGTAACGATACCTAGCATATCTTAAAAAAAGCGAGAGTGAGTTCATTGGGCTCATGATTCATTACTTCTATATTTTTCTTCTATTATCTGTTGCTTATTTGACGTAAAACATTATGTCGAGAAATGATATATGCGACTTCGATCAGGTGATTGTTTAGCTATACATCACCAGAAGAGAATAACAAAATATAATCAACTTTCTCATTTTTGTAAAATATCATAAATTATACGAACTTGTCATGCTGCTTACTCAGTATAATGGTCGTCTTGATCTAAGGATCATGAAAATATTTGCTAGCCATGGACAAATGTCACTACTATCTAGTATGTCACACACAGACTTAACCATTTGATATGCAAACCGCTACAAAAAGATGTCAGAATCTGAACAAAGAATCTGGTTGATTTATGACGATATCAGCAACTATCTCAACATACAACAACCCAAAATCGTATGAATCTAGAAAACTAAATATCATGCCTTTTCATACTGATGCAAGTCAATTAGAGCAAATATTCCTGTCATTATATATATGTGACAATATACCCGGCTATTAGATACTATAGCAGTAGTAACAATACCGTAATTAAATATAAATCAAAAATATAGTAACAATGTCGACAAATCAAATATACTGAAAATAACTAATTAAATATGTATGAACGGCACTATCTTAGCAGTATTAAGGGTTAGCTTAGCGATATCATGTCTATTGTTAATGTCGCTATTAATTATCGGCATTATAGGAGACACAAACATGCGAACATTAGCCTTAGATCATAAGCCCACCAGTGGGTCACATACACCAGACAATAGTAGTAGCACACTTCGGACTGGTCCTCCGCAAAGGATGACAATTCCACTAGATTCACAGCAGCCTACGATACTATCAGAGGCGAAGAAGCAGCAATTAATGCAAAGTCATCCTCAAAGTCCACCACTGCCATCGTCTGGTCAACCTATTATAGGTCCAGCGCCAGGAACCCAAATATCACCTTGAATAAAGATATTCACATGTGAGGAAGATACAATAATATATACTGTAATCCACTCAATCTGGTCCATTAGCCATGATTATCAATCGAGAACCTTGACTTAATTTGATCTTAAGAGATAAAGTCTAATTCTTTTTTTAACTTTAGACCTTGTCACTATCTCGAACGTGGCATAGAGAGAATTAGGCTCTCTGGAGGACCCGTGTTCAGAACGCCATTATTTGGCATATATGTATGGTTGGGCCGCAACTGAGCTGCCACAGTTATGATAGGACTGCTACTACTACCACCATCACCGCTACTAATTATCATAGGTAATACCAAAGCAATAGATATGGCGGCTGATGCCTTGTATATCATTATTGTTGTATGATTATTTATCATAGATATCTTATCAAACATTGTTAGTTTATCTACATTTTTACAAAGGCTTCTAATATTTAATTCTGATAGATGATTAGGAATTAATTTTGGAATTTGAACATGAAAGATATACCAGGTTTTTTATTATAAGGTCTAATTATATAATGAAACAACGTAATCAAAGATAATACTTTATTCATCAGATACAAATTAACATGATAGAGCAAAACAACTCTATGTAAATGACAGGTAATAGTAGGATATTATTTGTACAACATGATCACTTATTTGTGCCACACCCTCATCGACAAACAGTTCTATTCCGGGGTACCACACCAACAATAAGTATCATTCAAGACGCGTATCTAATTACTGCAGCAATACCTGTACCTATCGTCATTAACTCTGATGTATAAGAAATATGTCAAGTTAGGTTAATCAGATAAATTCATTTATATTATCAATTTATACCCCATAACACTTGCCTTCAAGCCCCTATCAACATATATCAAAAATAATGGATCTGTTAGTGAATCTAAATCCTAGTTCATTATTAGATGTTGGTACAGGTTTTGGAAAATATGGACTACTCTGTCGCGAATATTTGGAATTATGGGATGGAAGAGAAAATTATTCTCAATTTTTAAGGAGAATAGATGGAGTTGAAGTATTTGAGAATTATATTACTCCTGTACACGAATTTGTGTATAACCGCGTATATATAAGAAATATATTAGAGCTAATGAATGAGCTGGATTTTAGTTATGATTTAATTTTGCTTGTTGATGTTTTGGAGCATTTCAATAAATCCGAGGGTAAGATGTTGCTAACTAAAATATTAGCAAATAATAAGGGAGCTCTGATTTCCACACCAAAACATCCTAGCAATCAAAAAGATGCATTCAAGAATGTCTACGAAGTACATAGAGCAAGATGGACAAAGCAAGAATTATCTAATCTGGCTAGCTCATTTTTTGTATCAGATGGTACTCATTTAATTACTTATATTGGCAGAAAAGAGAGCGTAAAAAAACTTAAAAGAAAATTGCTTTTAAGACGTGTTAAAAAAATTCCGGCTATGTCAACCGTTATTCGAACTTATCTCCACTTTACTAGGAAATGAACACTTTTTAAAATCTTAAAAAACTGAAGAAAAGACAATTAATAATGCACAGTTATATGATTTTAAAATATGCTAAACAAAACCACAAATTCCTTTTAAAAGCCCAGTAAGCCTCATAAATAGGAGGTAGTACAAGCATATTGATAGCTTGTTTCTTTGTAATCATATTATATCGTCTGGCAATGCGACCTTGTTCTAGCTGCACATTCTTTGGAATATGAATTATATGCGGGTCAGGCTTGAAAACTATACCTGTTCGTGTCTGCATTGTACCCTCAATCTTTGGATAGTGGTCTGCTAAATAATTCTTCACTTTTTTCCACTTCATGTTACGTTTTTTAAAATTAAAACTTATTGCAGCATCTTCTCCGAAAGGTAAATCTAGATCCATATTAAGCACAGGTTCTCTTTTAAGGAGTGTTTGACCAAACCTGCCATGTATTGATTTTGTGCAGTCTATCTGAGTATGAAATCTATAATGATCAATTCTGCATCCTTCTACTGCATCCCATTCGTTCATGTACCTTTTCATTTGATCAAACCATCCTCTTCTCAGAATTACATCTGAATCAATAATGGCCACCCACTCAGTTTCTGCCTTGGAAAAACCAAACTTTGTTGCTTGGCCAAGGTTGAGATCAGGCTTTACATATACACAAGCCTTGTCAAAGGAAGACGCAATTTCGAGTGTTTTGTCAGTAGAACCTGCATCTACTATTATTATACGCCTTACCGGAATCTCCTCATGTATTGAGCATAAACATTCCTTGAGAAATTCCTCAGAGTTTTTTGTTCTTATAACTACGTCTATTAATTCTTCTTCTAGCGTTGCCATTACTACTATGGGAAAAATTCTACTTTATATTAAAAGCATTTCCTAATTCAATGTACAATACTACTATAGCTCAAACTGGGAGCTTAAACAAGTACCTGAAAGAACCTACAAGTATCGGTTAGAATACAGAAGAAGCTACATCAATGAAAATAGCACACATCAATAATATTTCTGGCATAGCTTCTATAATTGCAGAACAACAAAGGAAACAAGGACATCAAGCAGATGTGTATGTATTCAATAAAACAATTTATAATCAATTTGGAGGAATTAAATATTATTACAAATCGCCTATTTCTAGATGGAATCTCTTTAGGAGACTAGGAGAGTATGATGTATGGCATTATCATTATCCATATGGTTCATTAAAAAGTAACCTGGAGAAACGAAACAAGAACAAAATATATCTAAAGCATTACCATGGTGACGATCTGCGTGGTAAGTATGAGGACGATTTTTGCCTAGTTTCTACACCCGACTTATTACAATACGCTCCAAATGGTAAATGGTTACCTAACGCTATTGATATCGATGAAGCGGAGTTAATAATATCCTCAAGAAAATACCAGCAAAAAAACAGCAGCCTAGTACGAATAGCACATTATCCACATTACAAAATGTATAAGTTCAATGATTATTATACTGACACACTTACCGATCTACAGAATGAAAAAAGATGTGAAATAACAAGAATTTTACATCTTTCTCATGTTCAGACTCTGGAAACTATTTCTATCTGTGATATAGTAATTGGTAAAATATTACCAAATATTGGCTGGTTTGGAAAGTTTGAACTAGAAGGTATGGCACTTGGTAAACCTGTTATTGCATATGTTTCTGACGAGTTATATGAAAAATACAAACCTCCAGTCTACAGAACGACTAAAGATACCTTTAAGGAAGACTTATTAAGTCTAATTGAAGACGATGCTGAAAGAACAAGACTAGCAAAAGAAGGACATAATTATATCAAAAAATACCATTCTGCAGAAAGTATTGTTAAAGCTGTACAGGAATACTATGATAAACTGTCTAGATAATACTCTTATAGATAATACTCTTATAGATAACACCACTTGAAAGAAATTTTGGTTTGGTATTTGTTGTTGTTAATAGAGGATAATAATAATAAGAAAATAAGATAATGATTGAAAAGTTGCTAAAATCTTGAAGAAGCATAGATCACAATAATAAATTTAATAGTCAAGATCATGGGAAATATTTTTCAAAAAGATGTTGTTAAAACAATCATTGGTAAATATTAGCAACCTTTTGACATTAAGATATGATCCTACTTCGGTGAGCACAAATGAAATTAGAAATATCACCTATAAAGAAATATCAAACTGGAGACGAGGACAACAACAACATGCTAATGGCATTCCGTCAGATAAAGACATAGAAAATGCAATTAGACGGCTAATAAGGATGAGAATTGAAGAATATCAAGTAAACCGCATCACAGTTGCTCTAAGTAGTGGTATAGATTCAAACGTAATACTTTCTTTAATTCGTAAAGAGTTTCCAAGTATCAATATAGAATGCTTAACCGTGAGATTTGATGATGGTTCTGTAGAATCTATTGATGCAAGAGAAACAGCAGAAAATCAAAATGCAGGATTCCATGAAATTCACATAGACAACCCACTAAGAGATTTACCCTTACTTTTGAGTATAATTAAGGAGCCACGATGGAATGTATATCAATATTATTTTATTGAAAAGGCAAAAGCTATTTCAAACACATTATTTACAGGAGATGGCGGTGATGAGTTATTTGCAGGATACATATTTAGATACAAAAAGTTTCTTGAAAGCATTAAATCTAATTATTCTTGGCTAGACAGAGTTCAAACATACCTTCAATGTCATGAACGTGATTGGGTGCCGGATCAAGAAGCCATGTTCGGAGAAAAAATAGAATTTAATTGGTCTTGTATTTATCTCAAACTAAAGAAATATTTCGATAACGAGTTGGACCCTTTAGAACAAGTTCTTCTTGCAGATTATCATGGTAAATTGATGTATGACTTTATACCTACCAATGAGAAATACTTTAAACACTTCAATATTAATGGTATAGCACCATTATTATCCAACGAGATAATAGATCTATCCATTAGAATCCCAGTTTCCCTAAAATATGATTTTACTCATAACATAGGAAAAATTCAGCTGCATGAAATTATAAAGCGCAATATTTCATCATATTCTGTTGAAAATAAAAAAATGGGTTTTGGCATGGACTTGGTTAAATTTTGGTTTAGAATTGGAAAGGAAGTTGTAACTTCAAATTTAGAGAAAGGGAGGATATTTGAGGATAAAATTATAAACAGGGAATGGTATGCCAAGTCATTAACTAAAATAAGCCAAAACAAAGATCCACGCTACATAAGTAAAATGCTACAACTGCTAAGCTTAGAGATATGGTATAAATTGTTTATCACACATGAGATAAATTCTACATCTTCTTTATAGACAAAGACATGACATTTCCAGATTATAAAATATCATACAATTTTTTCTATGTAGGATATAATAGTATAATAGTATCAAGAACATGAAATTATTATTTACTTAAATTTTGCAGCTCGAAAACTCGTCGTTCTTATCTCTCCCCTACATATAAATAATACTCGACTTTTGGTTGGCAATGGATGACAAATAGACAGATAGGATTTAAGTAGAGATAAGAGACATTTGACTACTACTATAATAATTTGTAAATAAGGTAAAATAGTCAATGGACGTCTACAACCTCATAATCCAAAGGAAGAAATTACCGTTGAAGGGTAATGCATTACAATTGAACAAGACCAAAATACGCAATATTATCTCATCAAAAAATAATAACTTGAGAAGACGTTGGCTTGATTTTAGGAACGGTCACAGTATTTATTTGATATTTTTAATGACATTTGCCAATTTTGTTACTATTCAATATAAATTATTAATTGAAAAAGTACCTTTTTTAACCCATTCAATTTTCAGTAGTATATGGGTTTTTGCAATAGTGTTTGTAGCAGCATATGTACCACTTGGCATGCTTATCGGGTACTGGCATAGAAAAAATCAATTCAGCGTAGAACAAGAAGCCTTGTTCAGTCAAAACCAGATTGGTGCAACAATAAATCTCTTCATTATAGATTTGATTGACGGGAAAGTAACTGAAGAGGAGAAACAACAAATGCGAAATTACCTATTAAAAATAATGAAACGTAGTCCTCAACCACCCATAGTTAGCAATGAAGGGACTAATAAATCCCCGCAATCTGAAACTAAGGTCAATCCAGAAAGAACACAATAATAACCACTAATGACAAAGGTAGAACAGACTCATGCATATACTACATGTATGGGATCAGGCTGGAGTAGCTTATACCCTTGCAAAATATCAACAGGAGTTACAAAAGAATGATGCTAAAGTAATTATGATTGGAAATTATAACAAATATGGAATTATCGATTTTTATAAACAATATATTGTAAATGCCACATTAGAAGAATTTACTGAAAAATGTATAGAAGAAGCAGAATCAGCTGATATCATTCATATCCATAGCAGAATTGACATACTCCTAAAGCTTCGCCAGAAATTTGGTAGTTCAAAAAAGATCATTCTCCATTACCATGGAACAGATATACGTGGACTAAAGAAACAAAAGCTTCCACATCGTTCGCGCCTGTCAGATCTCGCCATTAGATCAATAATGATGTATAGAAGAATACGAGATAAAATATTGTTTAGAAGACGAATGCATATCAACGCCCAAAGAATGGCAGATACCATTATTGTGTCCACTCCTGATCTTTTAGAACTTGTTCCAAAAGGAATACATCTTCCAAATCCAGTTGATACAGATCATTTTAAGCCAGACTCAATTTCAGAAAATGAACAGAAAGAAGCCTTGACTATAGATACAGAAGTAACTGACATACAATGGGCACTTGATTATTGTAAAATGCACAATATTCCTCTAAATATTGAAGTATACAATAGAATCAAAGATCCTATAATTTATAAAGATATGCCAGACTTTCTGAGAAGATACAAGATATATGTTGACATTCGATATGTCAACAAGAACATTTTACAGAATCTTAGCAAGACAGCTTTAGAAGCGCTCGCATGTGGTCTCAAAGTTTTAGATTATCAACTTAAATACCGTCAAGGCCTGCCGCGAGAACACGACCCAATAAATGTAATCTCTCGCCTCTCAACTATTTATTCACAGTAAAGAACCTTTGGTTGTACCTTTTGGTAATCTTCTAGCATGCTTTCAATTCTCTATAGCATATATATATGCTATTTAGGATTGACATTAGTTCTAATTCTATTGTTTTTAGCTACCTGCCTACCTTTTTAAAAGACATTAAAGACATAATAGAATTTTTTATTATTGTAGACGTATGACCGTCTCCAAAAATTGGTTTTATTTGTTTGCCTGTCGGCATCCAGCTTCTAGTAGCTTTGACGATCTTCTTTGTGTTGGTGTCAGTGAGCACATTCCAACCAGACTTGACAGTTTCTATCCATTCGGTATTTCCTCTAATTGTTATGCAGGGAATAGACAATAAATATGCCTCCTTTTGGACTCCACCAGAATCAGTTATCACCTTTTTAGCATTTTGCATTAATTTGATAAAGTTAATATAATTAACTGGTTGAATTAACTTTACATTTTTACATTTTTTCAATCTAGAATATAAATTTCTTTTTTTCAGCAAGTTTGCTGTTCTCGGATGAACTGGAAATACTACTTCTACTTCCGAAAGAGTTTCAAAAGCACGAATTATTGAAATTAAACTTTCGTGTGAATCAGTATTTTCTGCTCTATGCATAGTAAAAAGAATATATGCCTTTCGTTGAAGTCGTAAATCCTCAAGAATTAATGACTTCGATGAGAATTGTAGTGCATAATTAATTATCTCAACTGCTATATCGCCACTATAGATTATTTTTCCAAACACATGCTCCCTCTCTAAGTTTTTAATAGCAGTTTGAGTCGGTGCAAATAAGTAATCGCTAAGATGGTCGGTCAATATTCTATTAATTTCCTCTGGCATACGTCTATCGAAACTTCTCAGTCCAGATTCTACATGAGCAACCTGTATTCCTGACTTTATAGCAGAAAGAGCACCTGCAAAGGTAGAGTTTGTATCTCCATATACCAGAACAAGATCAAAATCATTATACTTTAGGAAAATCTTCTCAAGTTTCTTAACCATCTCTCCAATTTGAAATCCAGGTGTCGCAGAACCTACATTCAGATCAAAATGAGGTTTGGGTAAATCAAACTCCTTGAAGAATATTTCAGATAATTTATAATCATAGTGTTGACCAGTATGGATTATGACATGATGATCAGAAAAAGTACTAATGACCTTGTGTATTGGAGCTAGTTTAATAATATTTGGTCTTGCTCCAACTACAGACGCAATTTTCATAATTTGGAATAATAACAAGGAAAAGAAGTATAATTAATTAATTACTGCTAATTAGACAGTTTTCGCAATATTGGCAGGAACTGTAACTGTAGTATTATTAACGATTTTAATAAACACATGCAGTATTTCTTTTTCTAACTAACTATGCCACATACATTAGTATCCGTAATAATTATCAAGGCTGTTTTATTGAGGATTTAAAACAACAAGAACAAAAATGGATAAAGAACAAAAATGGATATGTGGTAAGGGTAGTTGACTAATTATAATATCATTTTCCTTCACACTAACAAATCCCCACCTTTTTTGTACTGCATATTTACACTATGTATTCAAAATTAGAATGGATGATATGTTTTCGGTTAAGGAGAATAATCAACAAGAACAAAAATTAATCTAAAATGCTACTCTGATTTCATCTTCCTGTTCAATGAATAGAACCTCTTTTGTTAAAGTTATAGCTGAATGAAGATGATTGTACAAATGAAAGGTTAACCATATTTCATAGCTACATGAGAAAACAGATAATATCTGCTAAAATATGTAGAATTCAAAGGAGACGATAAATGGATAACAACACCTCTACTACTTCAGAATGCTAACAAAGAGAATATACAATAAATTTTAGAGAAAGAGTAGAATAACTTGTTCCAAAACTCTATCTACTGCGTGGAAATACTGAACTAGTTATACACAAATGCCCTCTCACGAATATATAAACGTAAGTTAACTCCGTAAATAATAAAAACAGCGATAAGCTATTGTAACTTTTTAATACATCATATAGAGAACATAACAAATATTGAATAAGAAAATGGCTGAAGATTCTTCTGCTATGGAAAAAACCTGCAACAAGACAAATGTAGGAAATAATATATTATCTAATGACGACTACTAGTAGTCAGAGTTGCAAGGATCTATGGTAAAGAACTCATAAATGAGTTCAATATTATCTTTAGTGTTGGTTGGTAGGTAGGTAAATTTGAGGATCTTGCATTTATCACATGAAGGCTTACCAGATTGGAGGATAGAGAAATCAGCAATTAGCGCCTCAAAACTCGGTCACGAGGTCGTATTCGCAGGAAGAAAGGATCCAATTAGTTACAACAAAAAGACATTTCTTAAGATATATGAGGTTAATTGGACAGCAAAAGCAAGGCTAGGAATTCCCTTCTATTGGCGTACTGTTAAAAAACAGATTGAAAAAATCATAAAAGATGTAAAACCAGATGTAATACATGCACATAATATTTTTTCTGCAAAAATGATATCTGAATTTAGAGTTCCTTTTGTATATGACGATCATGAATATTGGTCTAGATCTTCAAGGTTATTAATCGAGATGGCAGAAAAAGTAACTTTAAGGAGGACAAAAGGGGATGTAGCTAAATATATTGCAATCGATTTACCCACACGTTTAAGAAGGATATCTATAAATAAATATTCCATACGCTTATGGACAAATTGGGAGAAAGAACTGGTTTCATCTACTCCTACAATTACAGTATCAAATAGAATTGCTGAAGAATTAAGACTTATAGGTAATAACAACAGTATTGACAGAGTATTTGTCGTTCCAAATTTTCCCATGAAGTTGGAAGTTCAAGCCTTAGAAAAGCCATGCTTTCATACTACATTATCATCTGCCTATGCAGGAGGAGATGGACATAATAAAGAAAAATATCCAAATCGAAATATGGACGGCCTTACGGATATGTTTACTAATTATGACATTGGAACTCTGACCATTATTGGTTGGGAAGGAGAATCAGCTGAAAAGGTAAGGTACACTGGTTTTGTATCCAGGCAAGCTATGTATAATGAAATGTCCAAACACTCGATTGGGTTAGTACCTTGGAAAAAACACTGGTCACATGTATTTACAAGCCCTAACAAACCTTATGAATATGCACATGCTGGTCTTTTTGTTATGTGTACATCTTGCCTAAAGCCTGTATCGGAAACCTTGAAGGAAAATTGTATTACTTTCGAAAATTACAACGATCTAATATCACAATTAGAGTATTTCAAAGAAAATTTGGATGAACTCTATAATAAGAGATTAAAGATATTTGAATTTGCTCGGAATAGCCTGATTTGGGAAAACTATGAGAAGAATATCTTTCGTGCTTATCAGTTGTGTTAGCAAAAAAATTTCTGCTATTAAAATCAAGCGTATAGGTAAAAACTTTCTTCAGGTTCAGGTTCATAGAGCGACATCTATTGAATATCGATTGAAGTACCTTTTTAATATGAATCAAGAATCATTTTTGATTTTTGCTGATAACTATTTTTGCCTTTTCATATTGCTTTAGAACTTTATGATTCAGATTAAATCAGTCAAAAGAAAATATTATATGATGGTTTAATAACTTTAATTAGTTAGCCATTATCTAGCTTTAATGATTGGGCAATTATTATGCTATTGTCACTTGCAGAAATTCTGAAGATAATATAATAGCTGCTCTAAATTCACTTAAAGACCAAAAATTAAAGCCAGAATACGTTATTGTAGTAAATGATGGATCAACAGACAGGACAACTGAGATTCTAAGTGACATTCAGAAAAATTGGAATCGACTTTATGTGATTACACATCCCGATTGGGGATATGATATTAAGAGAGTAGCTAAAAACTGGAATGAGGCAATTAAATTAACCAAGGATAAGGGACTACAAAAAGTCGATTATCATCTAATAGCTACTGATGATAGTGTATATTCTAATGATTATGCTGAAAAGATAATCGCATATATGGATTCAAATCCTAATATGGCTATAGTTTCGGGCAATTATACTAAATACAAGCCCATGATGCCACATGGAGCAGGAAGATTTATCAGAAATTCATTTTTTGAAAACACGTACTGGCATGGATATTACCCTGAAAAGATGGGATATGAGTCTGCTATCTTGTATGAAGCTAACTATCGCGGTTATGTCTATAGCGTTTTGAATGATGCTAGGTTTGAGCATACAAAACCTTTAGGGGGAACTCACAAATTCATAGAATTTGGAGCTAGTATGCA
>DATDNG010000012.1:0-2848 GCA_036518375.1 Nitrososphaeraceae archaeon
AAGTGGAAGAAAAATAAAATGAGCCTTGCATCAAATAGGGCTATTGTAGATGATTTCTTTTTGTGATTTTGGATGATATGAGCTCTGCTGGTCAATGTTAAGGTTTAGCCAAAGGAGATCGTTATTCCAATCAAGTCACCCTTAGTACGAGAAAAAAGCCTAGACAGTCTTGCCTTTAATCCATACTTTTTGTTTCTTTGTTTTAATGCAATCTCCATTTGTTCTGGAGTTGCAAAGCTTGCTTTTCCATCAAACCATTCACCTTTAGGCTGTCCTCTGATACCACATGGCATGATACGTACTTTTGAGTTATTTCGTAAACGCTTTACCTTGCCTGTCTGAGTTCTAGTCACAACATAGATCATATTATTATTATTGTCAATTGTGAACCATACGGGTGTTGCTACTGCCTGTCCGTTTCTTCTGTACGTTTCGAGGTTGATATATGCATGTCCAGATAGTATAGATATCCAGTTAGATGGAGAGGATGACATATACAGTCATTCGCTGTTCAGTTTATTATTACTTTTAATCATGTTTTACTTTGATGCTGCTTAGTAAATCATCATTTGATAGGAACTTGGCTATTTTCTTCCGTCTAATTATTACGTCATTGATACTAAAGAAATGAACTAAGACACTAAGCCTTCTGAGAAGATAAGGAATAATCTCTCTTTTAGTAATTTAATGAAGTCTATAACATCAGCTTCAATTTGTCTTATGTTCTTCTCTTCGATTAAACTAGAAAAATCCTCTAGTGAAATACCATTGTATTTCATAAAACCCTTAAGCTTCGGGTCATATGAATTGAACGTGTTTTTAGCTTTATTTGACTGCTTGAAGTTCCTATAATAGTAATCTGGTCTTGCCATATAAGAAGCCTGGCAGCTAGTGCTGCTACCTATCAAAACAAAATTATCATGCTGTCAGATCTATTTATGGACAGTATATGAGAGCTATACTGTTCTATAGTTGCTTGCTATGTTAATGATTGGCTTAGAGGAAGATAAAATGTCCTCTCTAAGTTAGTATAATAGTATTTGTTACAATGTTATATGCCTGAAGCACTATGTAAACCAATATAGACTAAGAATATTCAATGCATAAAAATCAGTATGGATAGCCTATCTTAAGCCCAAAGTGAAAGGTGTGTACATCATTTAAAATGAAGAGACCACAGACGATAGTTTAACACTCTACAATAAAGACCCCATATGTATATGCTACACTATCTATATCGTTAAGCCTGATATTACCTTACAAATAGGGTGTCACAGCTTTACGATAACTTTTACACAGCTTAACCTTAAATTTAACGTTAAATCATGTCTAACCACACAAGAATGCACACAGGATTAACAAAACTATTGACATACCTAAACAAAGCCTATTAACATGGCTGAGTTACGATGACTTTATAACAGAACCATATTGATTTTTCTGCTTTAATATTTATTATATTATGATTATTATCCATATTTGGAAATTGTTATTATTGCAATTATTGTGACTTGTGTATTAAAGTTACATAGATATTGCAGATTTTAAAGACTCATGGTCGTCAGGATTAAGATTTTGTTTGTGTGTTTATTAGAAGAACTGTTGGTTTTCATTGAAATCATAAAATCCTCATAAGCATTTCATGAATTTCTAAAAGAAATTCACATAGGATAACCTTTCGCATTCAAATGGTGAGCTGGGTAGGACTCAAGTCCTTCTGCTTGGCAGGTTCAGCCATGATGTTTAAGTCACTTCAATGTTCCCATCATGTGTTTAATAAAACCATATGCAGATAATTGCAAATGTTTGCATTGTACTCGATACATTTATCACATTATTAAGCGCAACTAATACCAGAAGGTGAGATTATTAACAAATGAGCAATAATATTGGTAGTAGTAATAACGATAAGAATAACAATAATCAAAACAATTATTGGATTTGGTTGATCGCATATGTTGGTATTGGATTAATTATTTCATTCATACTGCCATTTCCTATATCATTTGGTATAGCATTAATTGTCTTCTTCTTACTCAATGCAGCTAGAACACATATTGCATTAAAAAGACAAGGAGTGACAGGTGGAATCAAAGAATTATACAAATCCATGTCTTCGTCATTTGGAGGTGGCAGCAGTAATAATGGTACATTTGGAGCAGGAGGCGTTGTATATTCTCCAATCAAATATTACTGTATGAACTGTGGGTATGAGCACAGAAAATATGTATGCCCTGAATGTGGCTCAAAAGCTGTAAGAGTAGGATAATAATAATACACCAAATAACAAGAAAGAAACATAGAGATGGTGATACTTATAACAAGAATACGAGATAGCACCAAGAGCTTATCCAAAAGCTGCTCCTTCTCTTATGTAAGAGATCGATACACAAGCAAAACGTAATTTTCTAGTCTTTCTTTCAACACATGAATAATCATCCAATAAGTATTTCAAAGATATACTATGAATATCCTTACAGCAACCCTCTGATAATATTGTAGATATAATGAAATATGGCGCAATAATTATTAGGTTCAAATATGTTTCAAACAATAAATCTCTTCCTCTTGAAGAAAAAGTAGCGAGTTACCAATCCGTGAATTTTAAAATGCTCTAGTGAAAAGATCCAAAGATGATCAAGATAGACCAATTTGTCGAGAATATGAGAATATGATAATAAGATGGGGAAGAGAAGAGGTAGTGGAAGCTGTGATGAAAGGTAACAGGAGAAATGATGATGATGGTTATGAATTCCTTCACTAAAAAGTTGAATAGTAATTATTTATCTTCTAAATCAGTAACTTATATCTCTGTCGATATAGAATGTTCAGGACCTATTCCTGGAGA
>DATDNG010000013.1:0-15658 GCA_036518375.1 Nitrososphaeraceae archaeon
TAATAAAGTTCTAGTAATTGGACTTGGTCAACTGGGGCTACCTGTAGCAAAATACATAAAAGAAAAAGGATTTGATAATGTTTACGGCTATGACATCAGTTCCATAGCAATGGATCGTGCAGAAAAAACAGCAGGAATAAAGATAGCTAATGATTTTAGTGATTTTGATGTTTACATTCTATGCGTGTCTACCCACAAACCTGATGATATATTTACACCACACATAGAAGGCTTATTGTCTATAGTGGATAGGATATCAAAGGAAGCAAAGAGAAATGGAGCACTTGTTTCAATAGAAAGTACTATTCCAAGAGGGACATCAAATAAGGTGTTTGAAATGCTCAATCATAGATTACATGTGGCTCATGCACCACATAGATGGTATGCTTTAGAAGAAAAAGAACATGGTGTAAATCAGCTTCGTGTAGTTGGTGGAGTTTGCAATTGCTGTCTTGAAGCAGCAATGCAGTTCTATAATGGAAGTAGTGTTACTGTTGTTGATAGCAGTAGTAGCAACGGCCACACGGATGATACTTATATTGCCAATACCCGCAGCAGGATCAAAAAGTCCTCTAAATTCCCTTCTAAAAATGCCAATTCTAAAAGTAATACAACAAGTCGAAGTTTAGGAATTCCTATGCATCCTGTTTCAAAAATAGAAATTGCTGAATTATCAAAGATCGCTGAAAATGCACATAGATACCTGCAAATTGCATTTGCTGAAGATCTATATCTATACTGTCAGGCAAATAACATAAACTTTTCTGAGTTAAGAGATGCTCTTAACACTAAATGGAATGTACATATCCTAGAGCCAAGAGAGGGAATTGGAGGACATTGTTTACCAAAGGATACTAAGATGTTCTTGCAGTCATCAAAGTCTATAAGGAGTAAGATATTATCATCTGCTATTGAAGTAGATCAGGATTATAGACAATATAGAGAAATTAGGGCAAATAAGTCAATGTTGTCTCATCCGCCAATCTCATCTTCTTCGAGTTTAGAAGAAAATGGTAGCCATACTAGTTCTAGTGGTAATCACCGCTAAATAATAGTAATAGTAATAATAATGATAGCATATTAGTGTGTGTAAAATATTATGTATGAAAAGCAATCGATATTAGCTTTTGGTGCACATCCTGATGATATTGAAATTGGTATGGGCGGGACAGTAGCGAAACTCAATGGCATGGGTTACGATGTTAACCTGGTGGTAGCTACTCTTCCAAATTTTGTAAGTACTGACACAAAAGAACAACGTAGAATAGAAGCAACAATGTCTGCTAAAGTTATGGGTTCAAAACAACCGGATTTTCTAGATTTGTCACCAGATGAAATTATCTTTAATCGAAAATTCACTACCTTGATAGATCAAATTATCCGCAAATACAAGCCAGAAGCAATTTTTACCCAGTGGATAGGTGACTCACATCAAGACCATCAGGCACTGACTAGAGCGGTAATCGCCGCATCACGTGACTCGAATAATTTGTTTATGTATGAAACAACCATGCCTGGCGGAGTCACTGAGAGCGCCTTCAGACCTCAGCTTTATGTCGATATTAGCGAAACATTGGAGATAAAGAAGAATGCGCTTAACTGTTTTGATTCACAAAAAATTCGCTGTGGCGATCCTTGGATAGGTGCTATAGTTGGAAGAAGCTTGTTCAGGGGATATCAAATGAATACAAAACACGCTGAGGTATTTGAAATAATTAAAGTTACTAAATGGTAGTATAAGATAATACTAGTATATTTCTACAACATTTTCATAATATTCTATCTGTGCATTGTTGCATAACTAGACTATGTTTGGAAATTTCTTTGTAGATATGTATTCTCCAAACATCTGTTTTAATGACGAGAATACTGTTTCGACCATCCACCTGGATCCATAACTAACTTTAGCCTTCCATCCACTTGGCATTCAAATTCTTTAACTGCTTCCGTACAGTAGCTATCTTTCTTTGATAGCCTATTGATCTGCTGCCATATGAAGAGCTTTCCTTCCTTACTTTAATTGCAGCTTCGATGCTCTTATCTGAAAGATATTGAAAGGTTTCATTATTATCATATGCTTCGTCAGCAATTGCTCGTTTCAAAGTATTGTTTTCTGAAGAACTGTCCACCATCTCCCTTAACCTGCTGCGATCATATACTTGTTCACTTGTGACATCAAGTGAAACAATTTTCTTTTTCTTGATATCAACAGCTACATGTATCTTTAGATAGCCTTTTCTTACATTCCATTTATGTGGTGGTAACTACTCACCTCTATTAGTTACCTTTATTCCAGTACTATCTAATACTATGATGATATCATTTCCTATTCCTTGTTTGTAGTCTACAAATTTATATTTCTGTTATTCTCGATATTGAAAATTGAATTAGTATCTGAATCAAAATGGATGACTTATCATTTGATAGGCAGTATTATTGCTCATTGTATTCTTTCTACACTGAGTGCTACAAAATTCTGTTGATTTTGATTGATTATATGTTGGGACAATGTCTGGATATTCTATAAAGAATGGCATATGCCTTGTATTAAAAATAATTAAGTACAAATGAATTATTATTATAATTATGATTACTAATATTTCCTACCTTTCCAGTAAGGTGAGTGTTTTCATATGTAGCATATTGGACATAAACCTCATTCCAATATCTCAAGCATACTAGTCTTTGATATTCATAGATTTTGATATCTTCACCAAGAGTGACATTACGGAATACGACATCCGGCTCGTTTATTCCAGCTGTAGAACGCATAGGACATGTGGCTGAAAAACGGGGATTAATTTCAAATATTTTCGGTTCACTCCCTTTGAGTTTAGCTTGAATATTTATGGCTCCTCTTGCACCCAACTTTAGAGCGACTTCTTCAGCTGATCTTCGTATACCTTCGAAACGATCTATAAAGGCTTTGTAGGTTTGTCCACTCTTTACTATTTTTTGAATTGATATTGAAGACATTATATATTTTCCAAACCTATCCACTGTAACACCTGATGTGAACTCCGTATTACTAAAGCTGCTACTATTACGATCACCCTTGTCATCCTTTAAGTACTCTTGAAGTAGAGGATTCCAGCCTATTTTTTGAATCTTAGAAGTTGCATATTTCATCTCATCTCTATTGTTTACTACATAAAAATGCTTTGAGCCATAACCTTCCCGGGGTTTTACAACTATAGGAAAACCAAACTCTTGAATGAATTTCTCGTTATCTTCCGGTAAAGAAGACGCAGCACAAGAAAGATTATTCGCGTTTAAGAATTCAAAGGTCTTCCATTTGTCTCTAGCTGTAATTATTACGTCTATTGGATTTGCCAACACCTTTGCATCTGTCTCGTGTTCTATTCGTTCTTTTGCATTAACAACTGTAATTAATTCTTCATCAGACCCTATGTAAATTGCGTCAATATTTTGCTCTTTGCTAACATCTATGATAGCGTCAATATAGTTAGATGATGATGCAGATGGTATCAAAATGCCGCTATCGCATCTATACAGACCTGCTGCCTGTGCACTTAAATCAGCTGCGATAATTTTGTATTTTACAGGAGAGGTATCTGATGCATTTGCTAGTTTTAAGGATTTTATGATTCCTTGTGCTATGATGCCTCCTGCAGCAGTTACCAGTACGTTTGCCGTGGTTGTCTTATCGGATCCATCGTGGTTTTCTTCATTTTTTATGGTTGTTGTTTTTTGTTTTTGCACAAACTATGCACCCCTAACACATGTACGCATTATATTCAAAATCTATGCTTAGCTATCCTCTTTTCCTTTTTATTTCTTGGCAGCAGTCGTCATTTTGTTGTTCTTAGTCCTGTCATCATAAGTATTGGCGCAGCTAAGCTATTGTCACTATTTAGTAAATGCTTACGCCATTGTATTTGTGTATTGGCTACTCCAAAATTAACGGCATAGTCTACAATACAAGGGCTCATTTCTACGGCATTTTTAACTTTAAGTGTAATCTTTATAAGACGACGGATTTTTCGTTGTTCTTCTTTTAAACTAAACAAATCTAACAGAATTGTTTGTATAGATTCACCATATTTTACTCTCCGGTTTCTTTCCTCTATAAGAGGTTTTATTTTACCTTCAAATTCCGCATCTTTTTGTCTTAATGATTCAAGATATGGTAAAACGTCAGACTGCTCTGTTAGCTGAACAAGTTCTAACGCCTCTAATTGCCCAATGCCATAATAAATATCCCTAGAAGGCCATATTAGAGTTAGCGACGGCATATTGATGGACAATTCTTTGAAAGCTATGCTACCTACTGCAGTATAATCCATGCTGCCTCCAGTACCAGATGCATAACATGTAATACCAAGTTCCCTACAAAGCAATAATAGTATTGGAATTGCTCGTGGAGAAATCTGATGAAGAACTTGTTCATCCTTTAGAAGCTCCAATGTATGCTTATTGCCTAGGTTCATCAGAAGATCTCTTTTGCAGGATATACATGTACCCTTAAGCATTATCTGCCTTTGTACCTCTCCTTCTTGTTGTTGTGATATCTTTTTCTCATAGATCTTTACAGGAGCCTTGCTGCCACATTTACAATGAAGCCAGACAGGTGCATTGAGATATGAACTCGGACTTACACCGGTATCTACACCATGACGCAGAAACATACTTTCAGCTTTTCTTAACGCATCTGAATATTTGCTAAAATTGGAAATCAAATATCCAAAACCATCTGCAAAAACTGAAGATATTTCGGTGAGTCTTACAAACAAAGTATCATAACCCCATACTTTGTTTACAATTTGTGACATCAAAAAAGAATTGAAATCTGAATAAGATTTTGCTTTTGAATACGACAACTCTACTTCCTGCCAAAACTGCTCAAAATTATCACTTATATAGGATTTATTAGAGGGAGATGAATGTAGTAAGGATGTAGAATTCTTCCTTAGCCAAGAAGTTATCTGTTTTCTCCAGTAATTTAAAACCGTTCGTCCCGGTATTGGCATATTAGATGCCATTTGCCATTTCTTTGAATTACTAACCGGTAATCTAAGTTCGAGTCTTCCTAAGGAGTGTTTAACACTAGGGAGTAGCGCAAGTCGGATCCAACCATCCATAAAATCATGGTCTACTATAAGAAACAAATTGACAATTTTTTTGCTGTTATCGTCTTTTATTTCTTCGTGGCGTTGCTGCATCTTCTTTTCTACTTCGCTTTTGAGAGTCTGAAGCAAGACTATTTTTTTGAATATACCACTATATGCAAAAAGGTTGGGTTGATGTATTGATACAAATATCTTTGTTGATGGATCATTTAATAGTGTGATACTATTACTTACGCTAGGCGTCATTGTACATGCTTCAACGTGAAATTTGTTTATGAATTTCTGTAACTTAACTCTGTTAGTTAAGGTAAGATCGTTTGCTGATGGCAGACTAGGAGAAGCAGAATTAGTGCATATATGTAACATTCTATTAACTGCATCCGAGAAATTATCTGGTATTGATGATATGAACTTGGAAACTATGGGGTTGCTAACTCTTTCATATTTTGAAAACAGGGACTTTGTACCTCTACTAGGCAGCCGGTCGTTTACTGTTGATATCGCGGGAGGACGATCCGGTGGGTTTGTGAAGGAATTTATCAACATGATATTCGAATCCAACATGTATATAAATAACATCATCAGCAAAAAGAATATTGCATAAGTTCAGAAACGTTCACGAGATTAAGATATTAAGAATGTCTTATCATCATTCGGAAAATTCATCTTCCAAGTAGTATACCTAATATGTTTTATAATATCCATAAAAAACTGTTATGACAAACTCATCTTTAGGTTATGCTATGACTATTTAGTGCTTAAGTTAACGGAGCCTGTAGGAAATAACGCACATAGATTCATCTACCTTCTATTAGCTTTCCTCATTTTCACGTCATCATCTTCTAACTCATGGTTCTTATCTTTTTGTTTTACCTTCACTCATTACTATTATGCTAAATCTATAGATGCCTAATAGCTACTTGCACACAATGAATTGTTAAACAGCACAAATAGATCAATATTTATTTATATATCAATATTGTTATAAACTTGAGACGTCAATAATTTTCGCTTATAGTTTGTTCCAAAATTAGAAATAATTTTAAGAAATCCTTTTAACAATAGATAGAAAACTCGATAATTCCGTACCTTATTCCATTTTAGCCGAAATACAGTAATTAATAAAAAAGAACCACTATAAATATTAAAAACATTAAAGTTCAAATGATAATAGAATGTTCCTATTATATTATGACATAGAGAATAAAGCTACTCCCATTGTTACTAAATATATTAATAAGATCAAACTGCGTGAAATATATAATACGCGAGAATAAGGCGACAAAAATAATGATCGATCAAATAAAAATCATTTACTTGAAAGGCAATTTTCTACTTGGAGGCTTGATGTAGCTTTGGCTCTTCAGCAGCGAGAAACTCAAAAAGTTAGAGAAATGGACAAAAAGCGATGGATGATAAGGTATTTTATGCTTGCTGGGATCGGCACAGTTCTTGCAATCAAAATTTATCTGATTTTATTTGTAGTAGATTTAACTGTAGGCATATATAGCTTTTTTACAAGCTTTATATTGTTTAATATATTCTTTATATCATTTACCAGATATAAAGATCCATACCTTGATGCCAAAGATATAGTTCTTTCAAATGAAAATAAACCTCTCGTCTCGATGGTAGTACCAGTAAAAAATGAGGAAGGCAATATCAGAAACTGTGTTCAATCGTGCATTAATTCAACCTATTCAAACAAAGAAATCATCATCGTTAATGATGGGAGTACTGATAATACGCCCCAGATTTTAGACGAGATAAAAAAAGAAGAGCCATACGTAAATGTTATTCACTTGTCGAAAAGTGTAGGCAAGAAGCAAGCCATAGAAGCAGCGTGTGAGATTGCCAAAGGCGACATTTTTCTCTTCATGGATAGTGATTGTGACATAGCTAGCGACGGACTTGAAAAAGCAGTAAAAATTTTCCAGTCTGATAGAAAAATTGGAGCTGTGACAGGACATGCAAGAGTTAGAGATGCCGCGAAAGGTAACGTGTTGCTAAAAATACAGGATGTATGGTTCGATGGACAATATAGGCTTCTGAAGGGAATGGAAACCACTTATTCATCACTTACTTGCTGTTCTGGCTCTCTATCTATCTTTAGGAGAGCAGCTGTAAAGCCCTATATACATGCATGGGCCCACGATAAATTCCTTGGAATAGAGGATTTCAAGTTCGCTACTGATAGGCGTCTGACTGCATATGTTCTTGGGGAAAAGCCTTTTCCTGTATTGCCAAATGATGATAAGAATCAGCTTGTAAGCCATAGTGGCGGCAGCAGTAGCAGTAATTTCAATATCCCTATACTTTTACAGACTGGCAAAGATGATCTGCATACAATGAAATCATCTTCTGATCCAGATATTAAAGCTCTCAATAAGAAGGGTCCACGGTATGCTTGGAGGTTAGTATACAGCCCAAGTGTGAGAGCAAGTGCTGGCGTTCCCGAAACCTTTACAGCGCTTTTAAAACAACAAATCCGTTGGCGGAAGAGTTTCATTAGAAGTATCTTTGCAACAGGTGGAATTTATTGGAGACGTCCTCTTTGGGCGGCATTGTTATATTATTTACAAATAAGTTTGAAGCTCCTCCGTCCCATTATTATAATGAAGGCGCTAATTTTCCTGCCACTGTCAGGAGATTTCGCTACAACTGCATTATATCTTATAGGAGCATTATATTCTGGCATGCTTTATGGAATAGATGTTAGATTGCGGAATCCTGGTTATAAATTTTGGACATACCGTCCAATTATGACCTTTATTTCAACATTCATTTTTAGCTGGTTAGTAATTTATGCTGCAATAACAATCAGGAAAACAGGATGGAGATAGATCACAGAACATTAAAAGAGACGTAGGAAGAAGGAAAAAGCAGATGGAATATGGAAGATGACAATGGCAACAAGTCAGATGCAAAGAATAAAACTGGTAATGTCAAAAATGGTGTAAAGGGGAAGAGAGAAAAGAAGAGAAGATGGGATGCTGCTGTAGTGGCAGTTGGAATGTTGATAGGTTTTTCTGTAATTATTATGAAAATTACCGGCTATTGGCCTTGCCATATCATAAATGCTCTACAGATCAATCAAATCTCTTGTGGTAAATCTATCCAAGAGAATGTGTCTTCGATAATACAGTGGATTCAGCAGCAGTATCGGGGCCAATTTTTTTCTCATTTCTTATCACAATTTCCTCAAAGTATCTAATTATAGTAATCCCTGAAACTTTTGGTATTGAGGAAATTTCTTTTCCCGCTACCATGTCTAGTATCATTGCAGGAAAATTGGCTCCGGCCAAAGTTGTAAATATTGTTCCACCACCGAGCCTTGGATTGACTTCTATCAATTTAATTACACGTTCTGGTGATTCTTTCATCTGAATGCAAGAAGGTCCTCTTATTCCCACGTGTTTTGCAATTTTCATACAATTTGTCTCAAGATCTGGATCCTGTATGATTTTTCCTTTAGTAGAAATACCTGCCTTTGTCTGTATTCGGATTCTAGGTACTGCCATCAGTGGTTTTTTATTAAGATCAGATAATACGTCTATAGTATATTCAGTTCCCGGCAGAAACTCTTGGAATATCATGTTTTCAAATCTCGATGATACGTACTTCAGATCAGACTCATTTTCAATTTTCAAAATATCCCGACTTCCCTTTCCAAATCGTGGTTTTGCAATAACTGGAAATGCTTTGACCTTTTCTGGATCTGTGGTTGTAAAAGGAACTTCAAAGTTATTGGAAGAAAGACTTTGGTAAGTTAAAGTTTTATCACGGCATATTTCTAACGTGTTTCTATCGCTCACAACTGCACAAGCTCCAATTTCTGCAAGCTTGTCACGATTTTCGCTATATGGATATATATCAAAACCAGATGATGGCATCAACACTTTAACATCATATTTCTTTACAATTTCAAAAAGCCTGTCGACAAACGAGTAGTGATTAGCTTCAGGGATAACTTCACTACTATCAGCCATAAAGAAACCTGCAGATAAGGGGCTGGAATCAGTAGCAATAATCTTCCCACCAAAGCGTACCATCTTCAACGATTTTATAGTGTTTATTCCTGCTGGACCGGAAGCACCAGGGATTAGAACAGCCTCATCACCTACTGACGCAGGATGAGGATAAGAATAGAATGACTGAGATGGAGGTGTCGATGATGAGGTTTTACGCAAAGGACATGACCGATAAAAGACTATATTACATATAAACATTCGTTAGCACAAAATAAAATTCATAATAACAATAAAACTCATAATTATATACTAATTGAATATTAAAGAAGATTATCATGTTCACTGCAATTACAATGATCATTCTTCACCTGACCTTACGATTCGGAATGTTATAAGACGCGCAAAAGAAATTAACTTGGAAGCTTTGGCTATTACTGAGCATGTTAGGAAAACTTCTGATTGGATTCCAAAATATCTTAAGGAAATAGATTCACACACAAAAAATTATTCTGAAAACCATGATTCAAATTTAAGGGTCATTTCCGGATTTGAAGCAAAGATTCTAGCCAATGGATCTGTTAATTGTCCAGAAGAATATAGTAAAAATTATTTTTTGATAGCAAGTTTTCATAATATATTTGGCAACAAAGAAATTTGGATTAATGCATTAAAAAAAGCAATTGAAAACCCAGACGTAGATGTAATAGGCCATATAGCGCCGGAGCCAACCTTTACACTTGAAACTGATGAAATTGATGCATTAGCTTCTCTAATAGTAGAAAACGAAAAAATAGTGGAGATCAATGCAAAGTACCGTAGGCCGCCTCCCACTTGGATACTGACTTTCAGCAAAAGAGGAGTGAAATTTCATTTAGGCAGCGATGCACACTCCTTGCAACAGATAGGTCAATTTGAAAAAATTTCGGATCTGATTTCATTAGTTGGTAGTTCTTCCGTGTCTTCCACTGCCTAATCTTTTAGAAAGTAGTCAAATTTAGTAAGGTAGTATAGGGAATAGGTATATACTCGCATGATTCACATTAGCAGAAACAAAATGTACCGTTACAGTATTGGCTTATATAAACTCCTTTTGCTCTCAACGTGCACATTTATCGAGGTTGCACTACTGATGCTAATATAATAGAATTTCTGCAACGTGAGTAAAAAGAAGTGGTCATCAAAAGTGTTATGTCCTCCATAATTACTTTTGATGTATTATTTGATTGCTTTAATTGCTTTTCGTTGATTTTCCTTTTTTCTTTGTCTTGTTATTTTTGGCCTTAGCAGCCATTCAGTAAAGAAATACGTAGCTTACTTTTATGTTGGATGCTACATATTAACAGTAATTTCATATTGTATTATATGTAGCCAGACTAATCTTTCACAATTCACCTGCGATGAGGGGTTAAATATATGACGATTTCCTTTACCTGATAGCCATTTCAGTTTGAATCAGGAAATTATGGGCCGGGCTTTGCAAAGTCTGCTATGCTATTGAAGAACAGAATTGTTGGCATACCCTAATTACGATATTGCAGATGAACAGGATGCTGAAGTTGTTAAAAATAGAAAAGCCAGGCAAAATAATGCCAGCAACAAACTAATACAACTAAAAAATACACACATTATTGCCTCATATGCAAATGAAGGATTGATCCTTATCTGCAGAGATGTGGGGGATTTATTATTTCCAATAATCATTACAAAACCTTTTTTCAACATGTCTTATTATGATAAGATATTTTGTACTGTTTAGCTCTATATTAGCATTATTTCATTTATTCTATAAATATGACTAGATCAGCTTTTTATATTTCAAATGGACTTTAAGTAAAATGGGTCGTATCGATAAAGGTGTCAATTGTAGTGTTCAAGGTTGTGACAAGACAGCGGAACGCTCAATGAGTGGAAGTAAGGCAAGTATGTCAACAGATTTGATGGTTACTTCTTCAAACAGAAGAGTATATTTATGTAGGGAACATTACAAAGAATGGAAAAAATCCACCAAAGAAGATCGCGAAAACGAAAGGGCCCGCTGGGGATAGAAACAAAACAATAATATTTTTTATAAACATCATCATACCTAGATACTGGCAATATGTACAAAAACAGCAAAATTTGTTAACATAAAAACTAAATTTTTTATGAGTGATATCTGATTCATAAACTCATTTCAAGTTATGGATCTTTTTACTTCTACCTTATTCTCCATATATTCTTACAAAAGCTGGCAAAATACAAAGCCTTTAATTTAGCCCGGTCTTTACCTTTGTGTCTAGTAAATAATATGCGTCTTCTCCAACTGCATTCAGACTTTATAGAGTATGAACCGATCGCCAAAGAAATTAAAGATGCAGAAGAAAACATATCTAGATCCAAAGTTCGGTTAGAAGATCTTGTTGTAGCGCTTATTGCTATAGAAAATGATGATGATGAAAGTGTTGCAAAAATTGCAGTTGACGAAATTAAGAAATACTTAAACATCGTAAAGAGCAAGACATTATTAATCTATCCTTACGCGCACCTAAGCTCCAACCTTGCTGCTCCCACTGCTGCGGTTGAAATTATAAAGGCAATTGAAAGAATTTCAAAAGAGTCATTAGGTGATGTTCATAGAGCACCTTTTGGATGGACCAAAACTTTTGATATTAGGGTCAAGGGCCATCCTTTAGCAGAAAACGCCAAAGTATTAACAAAACAACAACAAAAACGTTCTTTTGATAAAGATGCTAGTGGTACACGTAATGAGGATATCGATACTGATGATGGTATCGGTATTGCTACTAATCGGTCAGAAAAAGTATCATCTGCTCTAAAAGCAGAAGAAAAATTACAATCATTTTGGTATATTCTGCAGCCAGATGGAAATATGACCTCAATCAAAGACTATAAATTCAAAAATAAAGAGAAGAATTTGCAGGCTCTAGCAAATTATGAAATGGCGAAGAAGAGAGCAATAGATGAACACCCGCCACATGTTAAATTAATGAAAAAGATGTCTATAGCAGATTATGAACCTGCCTCTGATGTTGGTAATATGCGCTACTATCCCAAGGGGAGATTGATGAAATCTCTTATTGAACAATATGTTACTAAAAGGGTGATGGAATATGGCGGCATAGAGGTTGAAACACCAATTATGTATGATTCTAAACATCCATCTATGGAGAGCTATTTTAATCGGTTTCCGGCACGACAATACAACATCGCTGCTGATGGCAAACAACTTTTTTTGAGATTTGCCGCCTGTTTTGGACAGTTTCTAATGGCCAAAGACTTTCAGCTATCATACAAGCATTTACCCTTAAAACTCTATGAGCTCACTCGCTATAGTTTTAGAAGGGAGAAAAGTGGAGAGCTTGTTGGTCTACGACGTCTAAGGGCATTTAGTATGCCTGACTGCCATGCAATGTGCAGAGACATGAATCAAGCAAAAGAAGAATTTCTCAAGAGATTCGAATTATCTATTAGCGTAACTACTGCGCTTGGATTATCTGTCGAAACAGATATGGAAATGGCAATAAGATTTGCTGAAGACTTTTATCATGAAAACAAGGATTTTGTAAACCAACTGGCTAGCAGATTTGGCAGACCTGTAATAGTAGAGATGTGGAAAGAGCGATTCTTTTACTTTACGCTAAAATGGGAATTTAACTACATTGATAATTTGAATAAGGCCTCTGCACTTTCTACAGACCAAATAGATGTCGAAAACGGTAAACGCTACCAAATTGAATTTGTTGATGAAGATGGCAACAAAAAGAATCCTATTATATTACACAATTCGCCTAGTGGTGCAATAGAGCGTGTTATATATGCATTATTAGAAAAAGCTGCTAAAATTTCAAAGTCTGGTATTGGGTTGCCTTCATTCCCCCTCTGGCTTACGCATACACAGGTTAGATTGGTTTCAGTTGCGAGGCAACATTTGGTTCTTTGCGAAAAAATAGCTAGAGAGCTTTTGAGTAAACAAGTAAGGACAGACATAGACGATAGAGATGAATCTGTCGGAAAAAAAATTAGGGATTCAGAAATCGAGTGGATACACTATACTCTTGTAATCGGTGATAAGGAAATGCAGAACGAAAAAAACCTAGTAGTTCGTGATAGAAATGCAGGCAAGCAACGTGAAGTCTCATTGCAGGAGCTTATTGATGAGATAAATCTCCAAACAAGAGACAAACCATATTTACCGCTGAATCTGCCAATGTATCTTTCACAGAGACCTCAAATCATGGCCTAGGTTTTCATACACATGAATATCGTATCTATGTATTACAAATTCCTTCGACCGGTAATTATGTTATAAAAGACATGAATTCTGAGTCTTTCCTCCTTTACCCAAACTTATGACCTGATTATCTGATCATTTGAGTTTATTATTATGAATCTGTAATGGTAATTCAAAAAGATAATCAATCACTAATGATCTTCATAAATAAAATTGAATGGTTTATTCAATGTCACATTGCTATGGATATACATTATGTGAAGCATACGGCAATAGGATGTTACTCTAGAAAGTAACGCCTATGATTCCATCTGGATGCTCTATCTGCTCTGTCACTATCAATAATTGTGTTTCACTTGTTGTTCTTTTATCTCATTTATCTAGTATAGAAGGTAAGAAATTTTCTCAATCTTCATCATTTACCTCGTCTTTGAGAAAATCCTCAAATATTTCATGAGTAACGAGGTCTTTAATGTGATATTTTTTGTCAAGTCATTGTATTTTTCAATTGCACATCTCTCACCTTTAAGAACCAATCCTATTATTCGATTAAGCTCGTATGGGTCATCAGGTGGTGAAGAAAGGCCACATGTAGAGCTTCCCATTATGTCTGTAGTTGGCTTTCCACCAAGTTCATGTATCCTATTAAGATTTTTGCATGATTCATTTCATCGTTTGATTGCATTTCAAGTTTTTAAGTTGTTCTGCATTAATGCCCTGTATACCTGAGCATAGAGAAAGTATTGATAATGAGCTAACAATTTATCGGCATATGCAGAATTTAGGTCTTTTAACATCTCATTTACATCGAATTCAACTATCTGTTTTCCTTTTTGTCCCATATGTTATAGTAGTGCAGCTCATGGCCTAAAGCAGTTAGAGATAAATTATTGCTAATATGAATATATTCCCATGATTTATACAAGATATAACCATATATTGTGATGTTGTAATTAAATGAGAAAGATGTAGATTGCCTATTATGCCCTCTTTTATTTTATATCATTGGCATAAGAATAAAGAGTCTGTACAACTTTTTTACGAACATTTTTAGAGTAACAATAGTGTTAACGATATGTTAATACTGTATGGTGTGTTATTTATTATTGTTATTGTTATATTATATTATTTTATGTAATCTTGTGACAGTATTCTGAACAAAGTTTGTGTTGCTAGGACACCTTCCCTGTAATCATTATTTCTTAGGGCCACCTCTACAATATCTAATCCTATAAGTTCTGCAGATGTATCTATACTCTTGATGATCTTTAAAACTTCGAAAGGGTTCAACCCAAACGGCTCCGGAGTTCCTGTACATGGAACATAGGATAAATCATATACATCTATATCAAATGATATGTAGATCTTTTTATTTGGTGTTATCCTTCTTAGATATACTAGCAGATTATCGATCCTATGGTGAATATCCCAAGCATCAAAGGTTATAACTCCATTTTTTTCTGCTATACTATTTTCTTGTCTATCTGTCTGCCGTATTCCAATTTGGATTATATTCTTTCCTGGTATGTGTCCTTCATTTATTATATGATAAAATGGAGTCGTATGACACAACCTCATGCCCTCATACTTTGGTTTCATATCTCTATGGGCGTCAAAATGAATTATAATTGGTTTTTCTGGGGACAATGCCTTCATTTGATAATAAGACACGGTGTGCTCCCCTCCTATCATTACTGGCAATTTTTTGGCTTCATATAACATGGAAGTTATTTTAGGTATTGTTCTGTCCAAAAATGATAATGTATATGTTATATTGCTGCTTTGATATCTATTTTCTTTCTCCTTGCCTTCTTCTCGTATTCCTTCTACCTGTTTTGGAATTTTTAGATCTCCGAGGTCGTAAATTTTGATTTTATCATAAATGTCCACTTTTTCATCAAGCATATATGTTTCAATTTGGTGTGCAGACGTTAATCTAATTGTTTCAGGGCCTCTCCCTGTGCCTTTTCCAAAGCTTGTCGTAATATCTATAGGAATACCATAAACTACTACATTTGATTGGTTAAATGAAATTTTGATAGGGAGATCTACAAAACTACATCTTGCTTTTGTTTTTTCAGGGACAATGAATAGCGGTTGAAGAAATTCAAAAGCAGCATTACTGGCAGTAGTGGTCTTCTTCAAAGGTATTAATGAATAAATCACACTATATCCATTAAATGCTTTTTCACCTTTTCTTGTGTAGGAATACGACAGTAATTCATAGCATTTTTTGGATAAACAGCTTCTTTAAGTAAAGAAATTTAAGATCAATCATGTTAACATGAATAAGAATGTAGTTTTTATTTCAAAACGAAAAATTTTTGACCGTCAGGATGAGGCACTTACAGCTACTATCATTTGCT
>DATDNG010000014.1:0-4180 GCA_036518375.1 Nitrososphaeraceae archaeon
ATGTGATGGTTTTTCAATCCTATCGAGGAGTTTCCGCATGGGAGGGTTTTAGTTCTCCATTTACCAGCGCTATGAAGGATAAGCGAAAAATATTATCTGCCACAGCAATTACAATTCCTATTGTCTACCTTTTTGGTGGCGGTTATTATGCTGGTCCCATATCGCTTGGGGTATCGGTAGCAATTGCAACAATTATACAGTATGTTTCAAATAAAACCCTAGGCGGCATCTCTGGTGATGTAATTGGAGCATCCAATGAACTAGCTCGACTTTCATCTTTGATAATTTTGTCTTCAGTAACTATATGAAGCCATGAAAATATTGTCTATTGTGGCCTGCTGCGGAGACAGCAGACGGCCAGGAATTCATTATAATTGTAATCTTTCACATAATAGTTTTTCTATTCTGCATTAATACTATCATTATATGTTTTAAACAAGAGAATGCTTTACAGTAAGCAATGATGGCTGCTATAATGTGTGGCGGTAAAGGAAGCAGGATAAAAAATTCCATTGATATGGAAAAACCATTATTAATGTTAAAAGGTAAGACAATGATAGAACTTGTCCTTTATGCACTTGCCGAGTCCCATGAATTTGATAAAATAATTGGAGTAACAAGTTCCAATACTCCAAAAACTCAAGCATTTGTTAATTGTTACTTGACGTTACTGATGACTGATCTAATAAAAACCGAAGGTAGAAGTTATTCAAAAGACTTGTCCGAAGTCCTCAACAACCTGAAACCGGCAACGATTTTTGTGGTACCTGCAGATCTTCCACTGTTAAGCCCAAAGGTCGTTCAGAAGGTCCTCAGTAGGTACTCTGCAGTATCACCTTGTGTTTCTATTGTATCAGATTATAAATTTGTTGTAAATATGGGAATAAAACCAAGTCTGGTCCTAAATATTAATTCAAAAGAATACTGTCATACTGGCATAAGCATAATCGATTCTTCAAAGGTCAAGGGTTTCACTACTTTAAAGGAATATTATCTAATAATGAATGAAAAAGAAATCGCAGTCAACGTAAATACTAAAGAAGAACTTGAGATCGCAGAAAGATTGCTAGGTTGAGCCTAGTCAAGGGAATTTAAAATTTTTCCAAGAATATTTGCTCTGGATCCACTCTTTTTGGCAATCAACTGGCCACAAGATTTGCAATAAATGTCAGTCGTAGTATGACTAAATACAGCTCTGTTTTCTCCGCATTGGATGCACTGGACAGATACAAAGTTGCTATGTGGTTTTGGAATCATTATATTATTCTTGCGCATAATAAACAAACACCACTTCTAGGACTGGATCTCTAGTTTGCGAATTCGCATACCTTCTTTCATTGTCTTTCTCTGACAACTTTTGCATATGTAGCGTAATGTAATTTTTTTTGTGGTCTTAGCAGTTCTCTTGAGCTCTGGGAACTTTTGACCTCCATATCCTTTCTTGTCTTCTGCATGTCTGCGAGCACCTTCTGCAACTTTTCTGTCTTTGCCCTTCTTATATATAGCTACTGCCTGGACTGTGTGGATCTTGCATTTAGGACAGAACTTGCGAAGCTCCTTCTGCATTTTCATACTAACAAGATTCCAAATGAGGGTAATTTAAGGACACTGGCCAAATTGTCGCGACGATCATAGCAATCAAGATTAAAATACCCATATTTTGTACTATAGACAAAAAATTACACAGCAAAAATTAATGAAAAGAAAATAACAAAAATTGTACTAAATTAAGGGGTTATCGGTTAAAGGCGAGATATAAACCTTATATTCTACTTGCTGGAAAGGTATAGAGAAATGGAATTCCTTGGCAGTTTAATACAGCAGATACAGGTAAGTGAACAGAGCTTTGGCGTGTGGATACCTTTGGCATTCGGGCTTATAGTGGGTCTAGCCTACGTAATCGCCTCAGCTGCGAGACGCAGTAAATAATAATTTATACTCCAACCTTTCTTTTTCTTACAGCACTTTTAAAAGATACTTGGTTTTTAACCGATTTTTATAGAAAAAGATGAAATCCAACATAATGTTTATTAAAACATCGCTTTATGTATAAATAAAATATTAAGATGATGAATATCTTTTCGCAATATGGTATTCAATGTTATCAATGGACTGTGATTGTCTAGAAGAGCAAATGGGCTTCAAGTCGAGCGGAGAGCACGAAAAGGGATGGAATTCAGAATACGTTAGGCTCGATCTAAGTATCCCCTAGTAAGCCTAAATCGCCAGACTTCACAAATAAAAGTAAATCTTGTATAACCTCAATAACGCACTTTTATATCCATCTTTTCTGCTACTGAGCTGATGTCCCAGAGAGATTTGCTTTCTGCAAAAGATATTGTTCCATCTTCAAATAATTCATTTACAACCGACGCAGCCATTGGTAAGGCCCCTGTAGCACCTGGAGAATTATAATTTAGGATATGTACAGAATTATCTCGCTTAATTATTAGTGTATCAGGAATGAATTTACCCTCCTTATTTATTAGCAACGATCTTATACCTGCAGTTCCTCGTTCCGTGAATGCGGACGCTTTCAACTGGGGTAAAAATTCTCGAGCTCTGTTTATCATTGCAGTTTTGGATAGTGAGCTTTTGAGTTCATCTCGTATAAGATACAAGAATTGTCTGTCAAGAAGAATTTTACGGAGGCCTGTTGTCTTAGATGATTCAAATATCTTTGGCAAGATGTATCTTAAGTTTTTACTCCAATCATATGCATAAGGTCCAAATACAGGAACCGCATTTGGACCGACTTCGCATCTTCCATCTACACGTACTATCCAATGGGGATCCAGAAAAGGATATTCAGGATATTTTGGCACTGAGTATATACTCAGTTTTGTAAGATGACGATATTCTACCGGCGCCTGCCAGTATTCTCCTCTGAAATGAAGATCAGTAAACTCCTTTGCTAAATGCATAGAATGAGCTATATCCATTGCGTTTCCGCCAGCTGCATTAACGATAAATTCTGTTGTAATTCTTTTTTCTTCTCTGTCATTCACCGCGGTTATTGTCAAAGTACTATTGTTTGTAGATCGAGATATCTTGCGGACTTTGTAGCCCAGTAAAATACTACATCCAAATGATTCACAATCCTGCAACAAGCTCTTTGTTAAAGATCCGTAATCGACCGAAGCGTCTTTAGAGCAGTATAATGCAGCAGTACAATGAACGCTAGGCTCGAAATTCTTGATTTCATTTTCTTTTAAGAATTTAAGATCGATTTCTCGTCTTAGGCCATTTGATTCTCCCCATTCTATATATTTATGCAATCTATCTATGCCTCTCTCATCAGTGGCAACTTCCAATACGCCATCCTGCTTGAAAAGTAGACATTTATTGTTTGAGTATTTATACCACATCTCATAGCCTAGAGAAGCAGCTTTTGCAAAAAGTTTCTTTTTCGCTGGATCATAAAGAAAAGGGGCGTGTACCCTACCTGTATTTCTACTGCTAGCATGGAAAGCTACCTTCTTTTCCTGCTCGATAAGCAAAACCTTCAAACTGCATATAGAAGACAAGAAATATGCTATAGAGGTCCCAAGGATACCGCCTCCAATAATCGCAATATTATAGTGAGTCTGCAAAGATAGACTAAATCTATATGCTTATAAGAATATAAAAACAGCTTCTACAAACTAGTCCATTCTATACGAGTCGATAAATACTCTTGTCTAGAAACTCGCTAGGCTGATTTACCAGTCACATAAAGTTATATTCATTATCATCTAATTAAAGTAAAAATGGTAACGTTGATGTGTGGCCCACACAAAGCAGAATCTTCAATTGACAAATCGCTTGTACATTATTAAAATGTAATACTTATGATTTCTTTCTTTGGATAGTTGCATTACTAGAATCAATACCTTTCCATATTATGTCAAAACCCAATTTGGCAAGAAGATCCATATGACAAGATTCAGGAATGTTGTTTTTTTCAAGAAGTGAACAAGCATCATTAAATTTACTTGTGTCTGTCAAGAGCAAATTTAATTCCTGTGCCTTTGATTTTAAAATTAAATATTTGTCTGTTATGATATAATTACTATTACTATAACCGTTGCCCTTTACTTTTTCTTTATTTGACCTGATGATTCTTAAAGTTGATTCCACGGGGATATTGTATTTCCTGGCTATTTCATCAACTGATATTATACCATTGTTGGCACCCTTA
>DATDNG010000015.1:0-30601 GCA_036518375.1 Nitrososphaeraceae archaeon
AGTTATTCTTGAGGACTTCATAAAAGCAAAAAATTCCTTCATTGCATTGAGATGCCGAGACTAGGCGAGAAACCCGATAAGTCAATATCTGAACATGCAGATCAGATTATAATTAGTATTACATAATGTACCTAATGTAAATTATTGTGGTCTTCCAGCATTTTTGAATGATTATTTGCTAATATGATTTGCATGTATCATTAACTATCCTGTGGATATTTGAATAAGGAAAAGTGTTGTGCATAGATCAAGTTTAAGATATATTCATGACCGCGAAGGTTTGTCATCGGGGCCGAATTTTTTTAGCTGGACTCTCTAAATTAGCTCGCACATCAGATTAACCCACGTCTGATCAATATGTATCATATGCAAATAACTAATGAAGATTTAGAAAATTCTTCAAGAATACTAATGTGCGAGACACATAATAAACGATGTCAGTTCATCCCGCGTATTAGCAGATGCCCTTGTTGTAATAAGAGGTTGTGTCTATGTAATTATATACTTTAATGAAAGTTTCTGATCCAATAGAGGTTGATGACGTTATAAATTTCCGTACACATCACATAAAAAAAGGAATATTAGGCTATATATGGTTAAAGAATATCATTATGCGTAAGTTTCTATTATTTAGAAGGCTCCGTTAACTTAACTAACTTTATTAGGATATTTGTGAACATGGTTCTGTCTGTTTTCATATACAGCTATAGAGAAATAGCCTTAGCTAATTATTCACATGTTTTATCCCACCTTCAATTATTTTACATGGAAAATTATCATCAAAACATTCAGTCAGTCCTATCTTTGATTTGCTGAATGAATTTTCCATGATATTCTTGTGATACAGGTAAGACCGTATGCAACTATAGATGGGTTTGTCTGTCCTGACACATTTTAGAATATCTGTGAAACTATTGTGGTATACTCAGCTATAGGGGTATGCTACTACAAAACTTAAGTTAATGGAGCCTTTAATCACATGATATGTTATTATATTGCAGTTAATATCAATTTATTTGCCATAATAAACAGATCATAAATGAAAACACACTTTGCTCACCATGTTGTATGTCTACATCACACTGAAAAACAAGTTCGCCTTTCATTGGAACGTCTTCATATAATAGATGAAAATGAATGTATGGAGGGTTTCTTAAAATGCAGTGAGTGCGGAACCATATACCCAATAATTGAAGGAGTTGCAATCGTCGTAAAAGATTTTGCAAAATATGCCGAGCAGAGAACTACAATGTATGGCAGATGGTTGCTTAACAGCAAAACCGACAAAATGAAAGATTTTCTAAAGAGAAATGGTTCACATTTATCGTCCCTCCGTGCCAAAAATGACTTGTACGAAGAAGGTGGTATTTGGTTTATTCCATACAGATGGGTTCATTATGATCATTCTGTAGAGGATAGACTCCTTAGCAACCTTCGGTGGCATCTGAAACCAAATGAGCTTTATAACAGAGTTGTGCATGAGATAAATTCGAAAATGGATGGGGTAGCACTTGATATGGCATGTTCAGTAGGCTATAGCACTCTACATCTCGCAAAAAAATACGCATTTGTAATTGGTATTGATTTATCTTTTTCTTTTATTATTGAAGCAAGGAAGAGGATGTATCAACTTAAACAGGAAAATGTTGAATTTTGTGTAGCTGATTCTCTTAGCAGTCCATTCAATCCAATGAAATTTGATCTGATACTTGCTCTTAATCTGATCGAATTAGTAAATCCAAAAGAATTATTATCTTCTATCCATTGGTTACTTAAACCACACGCCTATGTGATATTGACAGATCCATATGACTTTAATCGAGAGCCTCCTCCAAAGGAAACTTTTACTGCACAGTCATTTAGAAAGCTGGTGAAAGATTTAGGATTTGAAATTGGAGAAAAAAGTAATAAAAATGAATCTTTCATACCATGGATGTTGAAGCTAAGTGAACGATGTTATCTGGTTTACTTTGTAGATTATATTAAGGCAAAAAAAATATCAAAACACAAATATTAATAACATATCGCTCTAATTATGACAAGTAAGCTTGTATTAAGAATCAATTTTTAAGTTTCATATATGAAAATTTACCTTTCGTCCTGATTTATCTCTATACATTCGTCCGAATTCGATCATGGCAGAGAGTTGTTTTTCATTGAAGACCGTACCATCTTTACAGACGAGCTGATCTCCAATACAACAGCTTGCACAAATTCCGACTCCGCATTTCATATATCGTTCAAGACTTGCCTGAATCGACAATGAGTTTGCTAATCCAATGTCAAAAACCTTTTTCATCATTAGTTCAGGTCCGCATGTGTAAACAGTGTCAAATTTATCCTTACTTACAATGGTTGACATTACATCAGTAGCATAACCCCTAACTCCGTAGGTACCGTCTTCTGTGCTAATAATTACATTATGTTTGGTCTTATCAAGGAAATTGTTTGCTTGCTTTTCAAAAAACATCTCTTCTTTTGATTTAGCACCGATAATTACAGTTGTATCAATTTTCAATTCATTTAGTGTGGTAGTCAGTCTCATTAGAGGAACAAGCCCTGTACCCCCGCCAACTAGAAGTGCCTTTTTACTTTCCTTGTCTATCTTGAATTGATTTCCATAAGGGCCACGAACCCCAAGAAGCTCGCCATATCTTTTATTAAATAATGCTGTAGAACCGAATCCGTGTTTGCGTATAGTAATAGCAGCATAACCTTTTTTATCAGATACCATGACACTCATGGGAAGTTCTTCTACTCCAGGAATCCAAACCATCAAGAACTGCCCTGGTTTTGCTTTAGAACTAATATCATCCTTAAAAATAAAAGTTTTGACTGTGGGTGTCTCTTCTATAATCTGATCGATTACAATAGATCTGATTCGATCAATATTTGTGGGCAAGTCCTACTATCTCCATTGCACTTTTCAATCCTTTCCTTTCCAAATATTTCTTGATACCTGCGGTAATATTGGTAAATGCAGAAAGTCCTTTGTATCCTATTACACTCCCTAACTGTACTGCTGATGCCCCTGCAAGCATAAATTCTACTGCATCTTCCCACGTAAATATTCCACCACATCCGATTACGGGAATTCCAAGATTTTTGGAAATTTCATAGACGCACCTGACACCTACTGGTTTTATAGATTTGCCTGATAGTCCTCCTATCCTGTTGCTGAGGACAGGCATCATAGTTTCTATATTGATGGCCATGGCGCGAATTGTATTGATCGCCGTAATCGCATCTGCTCCAGCATCTTTTGCAACCTGAGCAATTTTTACTATGTCTACACTGCCTAGGCCCACTTTGATAATGATTGGCTTATGCGTATTTGACTTGATTTTTTTTATAATAGTGCTGACCATTTCAGGATCATCTCCTACTTCCATACCCATCTTGGCCACATGTGGACAGGACAGATTAATTTCGTACCCAAGAATATTTAGACCATCGAATTTCTTAATCATAGACGGGAATTCGTTGTCTGACGATCCAACAAGGCTGACTATAATTGGAACGTTTCTGTTGGATGCAATTTCTCTTGAGAATGCTTCTGCGCCTGGATTTGCAAGCCCGACTGCATTTATATAACTGCTCTCTTCTAAAGAGAAAACAGTAGGATTTCTGTAACCTTCGATTGGCTCGATACTAATTGATTTACTCACTATTGCTCCTACACCGATGCTATAAAGCCTATTAAAGAGGTCTTGTGAAATCCCTAAAAAGCCGGATGCAAGCATAGTGGGATTGCGAAGTTGCAGGCCCGCAAGACTTACAGAAAGGAGGTCATTATATTGTTGATGAATTCTTTTCAACCTTCTATGCACCTTCCAACTTAATCCATCAGTCTTTTATTAAAGAGTGACGTAAAACCTTCCGTATTCATACCTTAATCTTGCTGGTATTCTGAAATCGATTGTATTGATTTCTGAAATTCGTTTTTATCTAATTACCAAGTAAATATGATTTGTATTTTCATGTAGAAGAACATAAGAATTAGATTATCCAATTCCTCCAACATATACAATCTATAAAAATCCAATATTAAATTTGCTAATTTGAAGAGGTGAAGCACTTGGCGATTAAGTTATGGAGCACATGATCGCTGGAAAAGCAAAAATTACGCTGTATTGTGTTAATCCGGACGAGAATATGTAAATGCCGAAACGTAAAGTAAAGGAAGATAAACCAAGAAAAAAAATAGGTAAGAAGCAAATTCTACTACCTCCGATCGCGGCGGGCGCTTCCACACTCATTGCCTTACTCATTATGCATTTTATTCCTGCCCCATCTGTGCTTGGGATATGTTTAAGACCGGACAGCGTAAATACATTCAATGTTTACTCTAGAATTGAGATAATTGTGGATAAATATAAGAAACTACTACCCAATGATGTTGGCAAGCAACCAAAAAACGGCACGGAATGTCTTCGTGTGATACATACTGACAAAGTTGGTGATGTAATCCATGTTCAGTATGTAAGGCCAATTCGATTAACTGTTCAAGATTTTATGAAAATATATTCCTATGACAATAGGACAATAACTGTAATAGACAATTCGACAGGAAGGATAGAAAGGCAAATCTTGACATTAAGGAACTATAATGTTCATTACTCTTACTTCTCTGAAAAGGGAGAGTTTACAAATGAAGTCCCATCAAGGATACCCCCTTTCACTAACGATCTGGTTGTGAGATTGGAACTCATCTCTAAATAGATATAAATATAGAGGATCTTGCCGCTTGAATTGGTTCAATTGGCAAAGAAAACTGCCGCAATTATTCGAGGCGACGGTACCGGCCCGGAACTTGTAGAGGCAATGATCAAGGTTCTGAGAGCATGTGATACTAAGATAGAATTAATCCCATGTGATGCTGGGTCTGAGTGGTGGCAAAAAGCAGACGGCAGTTCCTATATTTCTCCTGAAGTTTGGAATTTATTAGAAGATAGTGATGCTTGCTTCAAAGGACCTACGACTACTATTCCAAACCCAAATGCCCCAAGCAGTGTTGCAGTAAGTATTAGACAAAAATTTGAATTATTTGCTAATATACGACCTATTAAAACTTATAAAAATGCTGAAAGACAGCTAAACTTTATCTGCGTACGTGAAGCGACAGAGGGATTATATGCTGGGATCGAATTCGGAATCAGTGATGATTCAGCTATTGCAATTCGTAAGATAACAACAAAGGGTTGCGAAAGAATCGTTAAAAAAGGGTTTCAAATTGCAAATTATTCAGGCTTTAAGAAAATTTTTGCAATTACAAAAAGGAACATATTAAAGAAAACTGATGGAATATTCTGGACAGCAGTAGAAAAAACTCAAAAAGAATTTAAAAATATCGAAGTCGAAGAATATTATGTTGACAATATGACGCAACAACTTGTGAAGAATCCAGAAAGGTTCAACAACAGTGTCCTACTTAGCACTAATTTGTTCATGGACATAGTTTCCGAATGTGCATCAGGTCATATTGGATCTATAGGAAACGTCTACTCTGGTAACTACGGAGACGATTATGCAATGTTTGAACCAGCACATGGTAGCGCCCCTAAATATGCGGGTAAGAACAAGGTAAATCCTGTTGCGACCATCTTATCTGGTTCATGGATGGTTGAATATCTTGGAGAAAAGCACGTTTCTAAGGCAATCTTCAAAGCTACAGAAGACATCATCAATCAAAACAAGTATGTTACCTACGACCTAGGTGGCAAGGCTACTCTATCACAAATGACTAACCAAATAGCAACAAAAGCTGCCAGGTTACTAAGAAAATAGACTAGGCCATTCATTTAAAACTTATCTCTAAAACGGTGAGGGTTTCAAAAAATAACTTTGCCTCTCTTATTTCTCTGCTTTTTAATTTCTTTTGTAGTATCAATTCATCTAACTTAGTGCTGTAGGATAAACTTGAAGTTACTATCAACATTTTGCCACCCTCATCTAAAAGTGAAATAGCGGAATTTATGAAATGTAATGTTGTTTCTATACCACAAATGCCTCCATGTATCGCAGAATCCTTCTTTTCATTATCATCGACCGGGAGGTAAGGAGGATTGAATACAATCAGCTCAAATCGATAACGGAAGATAGAAGCTGCATCGCAGCAAGCCAGCATTAAATCATTTGACAGGTTCTCTTTGCAATACAGAAGCGACCCAAAATCAAGATCTGTTCCGGCAACGATCTTATAATTTTCATGAAGAACTTTTAGTATAGTTCCGGAACCAACTCCTATCTCTAAGGCTGATTTTCCCTTGTAGCATTTAACAGATTCTGCTAGTAAAAAAGTATCATCTGATGGTATGTACAATTTGTAGATAAGATTGAGTCTGCGATACGTATAATTGTATAATCAGAATGTTTTTTAGGTGTAGTTATGAAGGCATGCAATTGTCGACTCAAATGCAGACTATAAAGAGATTAGTAGCGATACATTAATTTTGACTGCTATATAAGACAAGGATATATAAAAGACCAATTGCGGCATGAACCAAAATGCATTTGACACATTTCTAAATTTACATGGATTCTGCTAACTTTATTAATTCATTTGTGGTTAGCTCCTCTATTCTTGTGTCACCGAATGCAAACCTATTACCAAACTTCTTTGCTACAGATGATGCTTTCTTATTCCTTTGAGAAAATAGGAGGTTCATATTTTTGATAGTTTGTTTTGTTATTCTCGAACATTTTGGAATCAATCTTATAACGACAGATTCGACAGCAGGCTCAGGATAAAAAGCTTTTCTATTCACATCAAAGAGTCTCTGTATATCGAAACAATGCTGTGTTATGACAGAGATTGCACGATAATTTTGGTCACCAGGAATAGCCTGCAATTTATCAGCAAATTCCTTCTGCACCATAATTATAGCTCTATTAAGCTTCTGGAATGGCAGCCAGTTAAACGCATTTTTGCTTTTGGAGTAAGGAAGATTTGATACAAATACATTAAAATCAAGATTGTATCTTTTAAAGAGATCTTCATTAACTAAATTTAGGTTTGATAGATAAAACAAACTTTTTCTTGTGTTCGAGAATAATATATTATCTATTTCAAAGGAAGTTACTAATTTTGCGTGCTTACAAAGTTCATAGGTTAAGAACCCATTCCCCGTACCAGCCTCACAAACGATTTCATCCTTACTAATTTGTGAGGCTTCAATAATTTTTGTAAGTATTTTAAAATCTACAAGCATATGTTGGCCAAAAGAGATTCTCCTTGACCATCTCATTTCCTTACAAACAGATTCATTCTAGCTTCTCCGGCTATTTCATCAATGATTCTTTTTGCTATGAGTTTTGCAGGGTCTCTTAATCCCACTCTATTCTGAATATCCGTAAAGGATTCGAATTTTTTTTTGTCTCTCTCTTTGATTATGGTCATCATATACGTCTTCCCAATACCTGGAATTAATTCTAGAGCATGGATTCTCGGTGTTATTGGTTGTGCTGTGTTGATATAGTCAATGAATCGTTTCTCGTTTGCAGTCACTATTTTTTCAACAATGTTTGTGAGATCGTTTTTTGCAGACTGCGATATAAGGTTATATTCGAGCCTGCCAAGAACACTCATCACTTTATCGCGTCCTTCTCTTCCAATATATACTCTCTCCCCAACATCAAAATTCATATTCTGGATACCTAGCAATTCTAGCAGAGTCAGGCGTTCTTCTCCAATAGCTTGAATGATGATACCTTCTCTTCCTCTTACTGTAGTTGATTTTCCTCTCTGCGTAAAATCTAGAACGTACGCATACTCTTCATATTTTCTCTGGTATTGCTGTATTCCTGAACTTTGCTCATCCATTCTACCACTATTATTATAATGTGGTGTCGGTTTCGACAATACTATTCTTCCTGTATAAGATATTGGTTTGCTTTTTATTTAACTTCAGTGCTCATTTTAAGAATATTTAGCATTTTTTCAAGGTTTTCCGTGAGAACGAGCTTTTTCCACCCGAATGAGAATGCTCTCAATTCTTCTAGAGATGTAGGCAATACATTTACAATTTCAACTGCTTCTTCTTCTTTTAATTCGCATTGATTAACTAATTCATCTACCATTTTCTTAGCGATCTTTGAATCAATCTTTGCAAATTTGCCAACATAATCATATGTCCATCGCTGAATCTGATCCATGTCATCTGGCTTAACTGCTTCCAGAATTCCCTTTACCTGTGGTAGCGAAATAACTTCCTTCTTGATAATGTCTGTCAACTCGATTACGCCTTCTATGTGTGGAATAGTTTGATGTGATTGAGTCTTGTTTGCAAAATCTTCTGCTTTTTATCGAACATTATTGCTACCTTTAAGGATCTTTTTCCTACCTCCTTAATAGTTCCAACTTTGCCTTGGAATCTTCTATGTGGAGTTGAGTTGTGTTCCCGAGGATCGATATCCACAATAACCTTGTCGCCAACTTTATAATTAATGAGCAAGTATGATAATCCTCTCAGAACATTATCTTTTGTCATGATAGATCGGGCCTTTCTTCTAGTACCATGGGACTGTGTCATGACAAACTGATTACTGCAAACCTTAATTTATTACTATCTGTTAACTTTTGATTGATTCATCCGGATCTGAAACTCCTTGTTCGGTCAGTCTAAAGAGCACTTCTCGTTCGGCGTGATATGGGCTGTCAACCATTCTGGCAATTCGATTTTTACCCGAACGTTTGAGATATATTCTATAAGTACTAGTATGTGCCACGACATGACCACCAGTAGGTTTGAAAGCATCACCAAATATTACATCAGGAGACGAGACGATTTGATTGGTAACCAGAATTGCAACATTATAAGTTTCTGCAATTCTTAATAACATGTGCATGAACTTATTAAGTCTTTGTTGCCTTTCAGATAGCGTGGACCTTCCAAGAAATTCAGATCTATAGTGTGCCACGGCGGAATCAACTATCATTAATTTCACGTTGTTAGTATCGATAATGGGACCAGTTTGCTCAATAATTAATTCCTGATGAGCGCTATTATAGGCTTTTGCAACAATGATATTTTCAAGTGCCTTATCTGGATCCAGATTTCTTGAGAGAGCAATTGAGACTATTCTCTCAGGTCTGAAAGTATTTTCTGTATCGACATATAGTGCCTTATTAACTTTACCATCTTTGGATTTTCTTTGCTGTACTAATAGGGATAAAGTATGACAGATCTGAGTTTTGCCTGTTCCATACTCACCATAGACTTCTGTGACTGCCCTCGTCTCTATTCCTCCTTCAAAAAGATCATCAAGATTTTTTGAGCCAGTAGAAATCCGCTCTTCTTTCTTTCTCTTATCATAAAGTTTTGTAGCTGTAATAAAGCTTTTATCAATAATTCCCAACTCTTCAAGTCTGACTCTCGCCTTGTTACAAAGATATACTGACTTATCCATTTCTATGCCGGTAGTTTCAGCAATGTCTACTGGTCCTCTTACTACCAAATCCTTAATTGATTTGAATCCAGCTTCTTCTAGACGGCTTTTGGTAGATGGGCCTATCTCCTCAATAGTATCAAGAGCCAAATCCCTTGCAAAATCATTATCTTCTTCCAAAGTGCACTAATCAAACTGGAGCAGCTCCTAATTAGTCTTGAGCGTATAGATTATCATTATAAAGAAGCGTTATTAGGTCTTTACAATATATTCATGACGTGATAAATTACATCCATTCATATAAGATTGGATCACTCATTATTGCACTGCATTGTTGCATGTTAGTAATGTTGTAGCATGTTGAACTTCACGATGCAACAATTAAATAAAGAAAATGATTCAAAGTCCCTTGTTAGATCTCTGGTGTCGTGTTTGATAGTCGACCTAAATCTTGCGGGTAAAAATGTAATGGTTATTGGTGGTGGAACGGAGGGTATCAGAAAAATCCGTGGACTCTTAGGTCAGAATTGTAAAATCACCGTTATAAGCAACCGTTTAAATCGATATCTTAGGAATCTAGAAAAGCAAGGCCAAATAGAAATAATAAAGACAAAGCTAAAGGATACAAGTATACTTGATAATTATAAAAATCCATTTTTAGTTTTAGCTGCCACTGATGATAAAATGCTAAATCGTAAGCTTATAGAGAAAGGTCGTTCTATGGGTTCATTTGTATATGCTGCAGATGATCCCAAATTCAGTGACTTCTCTTATGCTTCAGTTATTAACGTTGAGGGAATGATGCAAGTTGCAATCTCTACTTACGGCAGGAGTCCTATTATGGCTCGTAAAGTCAGGATTAAATTAGAGCGAATGCTACATAGGATTATCAAAAAATCGGATATAGAAAATACAAAGTTGCAGGAATTCGCTCGCGTCGCAGCAAAGCCAAAGCTAAAGACAGTCCAAGAAAGAAAACAATTTCTATATTCTTTGCTCCACAATAAAGATATTCAGAGTCTTATTACCGAAAATAGGGTTGAGGATGCCAAAACCGCAACTCTTGAACTTTTATATAAATGGGAGAAAGGTAATAAATGACCTCATCATCCGTATATACCATTACTCCATCTCTACACATAATTAATGCTAGAGTTACCTATAGGAATACGCCTATTCATCTTCTTGAAAAATTTACCTTTAAAGATCTCTACAGCGCACACAAAATGCTGATAGAAAAAGCCGGATTGAAAGAATGTGTAATTATACAGACCTGTAACAGAGTTGAAGTTTTCGCTGCCACCAAGAATATGGATGAGCGAAAAATGCTGGAAGAATGGGCTTTTGAAGTTGGTTTGTCAAATAAAGAATTTGCAAATATTGTCGAAATTAGTAAAGGCAAAGATGTTGTACATCACTTGTTAAGGCTAGCATCAGGAGTAGATTCTTTAGTTATTGGTGAAGATCAGGTACTTGGCCAAATAAAACGAGCTCTTGAATTCTCCCACAAAAATGGTTATGCAGGTTCTAATCTTTCAATTATATTCCATAGAGCACTTAAACTCGGAAGCAGGATTCGGGCAAGTACAGGTCTAAACAAGGGCAGCATATCTGTTGGATCGCTTGCGGTAAATTTAGCGGAAGAATACTTCGACAATTTAAAAAATAAACGTATCATGCTCATTGGTTCCGGGGAAGGAGCTAGTCTGGTTGCAAAAACATTGAAACAGCGACAGGTCAATTTTATGATTACAAGCAGGACATTTGAAAGAGCCAAGGCCTTTGCTGACACCGTGGCAGGCATGCCAATTCACTTTGAAAAGGCACTCGAAATGTTTCATAATATTGATTTGATTTTTGTCTGTACTACTGCGCCATATCATCTAGTTACATACGATAGGATTGAGAAGGCTAGGAGAGCGACAGAAGAAGGAATGATGATTTTCGACCTCTCAAACCCCAGAACTGTAGAAGAAAAGGTTGCAACAATAAAGAAAGTCAAATTGATAAATATAGACCAGATATCTGAGATTGTAGAAAAGAATATACGAGCTCGCAAGAACGAGATCCAATCAGCAGAGAAACTAATTGATGATGAAATGAGATTCGTCGATAGTGTAGTGAAAAGAAAGAAGGCTGAGCCCATCATAGTCTCTATTTTCAAAAGTGTCGACATTATTCGAGAGCATGAATTGAAAAAAGCATTTTCAATTCTGGGAAAGACCATAGGATCCAAAGAATCCAAAACAATCGAACAACTTTCATATGCTATTGTCGAAGCGATTCTTTCTATTCCAATGAATAATCTCAGAAAAGAAATAGAATTATGTGATGAAAACGAAGAAGAGCTAATGAATCTTGTTGCCAAACTGTTCAAATATGAAGATAAATATCAGTAACAAGGACAACTCTGCCGGTTTTCCCACTGTAAGATTAAGGCGTTTAAGAAGAAGTGTTGCAGTACGTGATTTGTTGCAGGAAATTCATGTTTCAGTCAAGGATTTAATTTGTCCATTATTTGTTCAGGAGGGATCTAAAAAACCTCAGGTAATTGAATCGATGCCCGAAATTCAACGAATACCTCTTTCGAAAATTATTGATGAGGTGCAGGCTATTTCTGACCTTGGTATTAGGGCCATTATTCTGTTTGGCATCCCATCTAATAAAGATAATATAGGAACTTCCGCGTTTAACGATAACGGAATCGTACAACAGTCAATTGGATTGATACGCAAACATTTTGGAGATACAATTGCGATTATAAGTGATGTCTGTTTATGTCAGTATACTGCACACGGCCACTGTGGAATTGTAATGGATAAAAAAGTGGATAATGATAGTACTATAGATACCTTGGCAAAGATCGCTGCTAGTCATGCAAGGGCTGGTGTGGACATAGTTGCGCCATCAGCAATGATGGATGGCCAAGTGAAAACGATTCGTGAAGGATTGGATGAAGCTGGATTTACTGATATTGCAATAATGGGGTATTCCGCAAAGCATGCCTCCTCATTGTATGAACCATTTAGAGATGTTGCTCATTGTACTCCTGAATTCGGAGACAGGCTAACGTATCAAATGCCATTTTCCAATATCAGAGAGGCAATCCATGAAATAGACATGGATATCAACGAAGGTATAGACATTCTCATGGTTAAGCCTGCGATTCCATATCTAGATATAATTTACCAAGCAAAAAGCATTACTACTTTGCCAATCGCCGCATATAGTGTATCTGGAGAATATGCACTGATAAAGGCTGCAGCTTCAGAGGGGTGGGTTGACGAAGACGCTGTAATGAAAGAGTTTCTTACATCAATCAAAAGAGCAGGCGCAGATATGATAATCACCTATCATGCCAAGAAAATGGCTGATCTACTATTGAATGAATAGATTGCAAGTTTATTTTTACTTTTGTTTACAATCGATATAAAATTATAATTTGTTATCTCTCCTATATCGCCAGCAAATATGTCTTGTTATATTAAACTATTTATGTTAATTTAACATAGATTTTTGTAATAATAGTTTCTCTAAATTATTTCGTTCTTACGATGTTAGCAAATATGCGGGCGCAATTTATAAAATGTATAATTAGTTGAGGAATGTGGGAAGCTATAAACATAGATATATTTCCTACGCACAAAACTTATTGATCGATGTCTAACAAGTCAGAGTTGCTCTTTGAGAGAGCAAGGATAGTAATTCCTTCAGGGGTTAACAGTCCAGTCCGTTTTTACCAACCATATCCATTTTTTGTAGCCTCGAGCAAAGGCAGCAAAATTGTTACTGTTGACCACATAACTTGTATCGATTATTGCATGGGATATGGATCACTATTACTTGGTCACGCTCATGCACAGATAATGGAGTCCGTAAAATCGCAACTAGACTATGGGAATCTGTTTTGTATTCCAACTGAAAAGGAAGTGCAATTGGCTGAATTGATTTCGAAAGTTGTTCCATGTGCAGAAATGACAAGATTAGTAAGCACCGGGTCAGAGGCCACAATGAGTGCTATTAGATTAGCGCGCGCGTTTACAAAGAAGAAGAAAGTTATAAAATTCGAAGGATGCTACCATGGGGCCCATGATTATGTTCTTGTTAGCGCAGGTTCTAATGGGATAGGAGTTCCAACCTCGGAAGGCATCAATGAAGAAGTCTCATCTCAAACATTGGTAATTCCTTACAATGATCCTTCTGAATTGGAGCAAATTGTTAAAAGAGAAGATGATATTGCTTGCGTCATTATGGAACCAGTACCTGCAAACATGGGTGTCATTGTACCCGACAAACAATATCTCAACGAAATAAGAAAAATAACTCGACAGATGGATATTATATTGATATTTGATGAGGTTATTACTGGTTTTAGACTCTCTCTAGGAGGTGCGAGTGAATTCTTTGGGATTAAACCGGATTTGGCAACATTTGCCAAAGCCATGGGAAATGGATTTCCTATAGCAGCAATTACTGGAAAGAAAGAGATCATGCAGCAATTTGCGCCTGGAGGGAAGGTTTATCAAGCGAGTACTTATGCCGGCAATCCGATTTCTGTTTCAGCAAGTATCGCAACAATTGAAAAGTTGATAAAAGAAAAGAATGAAATTTATCCACGAATTGCTAAGACATGCGATCGAATAGTCGATGGAATAAAAGATGGATTAGAACAGTTAAAGCTGTCCTTTACAACAAATGCTATCGGTTCAATGTACCAATTGTTTTTTACTCCTGAAAAAGTAGATGATGCCAAAAGTGCAAAGAAATCTAGCACTGTTATGTTCAAAAGATTCTATGATGAATTGTTACAAAGTGGAATCTTTATACCTCCATCGCAATTTGAAACTTGCTTCGTTTCTAATGCTCATAGCGAAGACGACGTTGACAAAACTGTTGAATCCTATACCAATGCACTACACAAGGTGAAAGAAGCATTATGATCAAGTCAAAGGTTGGGACTAGAGGTAGTAGACTAGCCGTCGCTCAGACACAAATTGTTTTAGGTGAATTAAGAAAAAGAAATCCGTCTATTGATTTTGAAGCTGTTACAATTAGGACGAAAGGTGATGTTGACAGAAGACCACTATTCACAATTGATGAAAAGGGCATCTTTGAAAAAGATGTAAACGAAGCTGTCATTACAGGGAAGGTTGATTTTGCTGTTCATAGTTTGAAAGATATTCCTTCGGATCTTTCTGATAAGCTAACTATTGCATCTATTCCAAAAAGGGCTACACCAAATGATGTACTAGTAAATGGGAAGAAAATTAAATTCGTAGACCTCCCTTCTTCTTCTGTAATAGGAACTTGCAGCTTAAGACGCGCTATTCAAGTAATGCGTAAACGTCCTGACCTATGTATTAGGCCTATTCGCGGAAACGTGGAAACAAGAGTCAAAAAATCATTTACAGGAGAATATGACTCCTTGATTCTTGCTGAAGCTGGCCTAACCAGACTCAATATGCGGGAAGTCATTGTCGAAAGATTTAGTATCAAAGATTTCCTTCCATCTCCAGGACAAGGTGCAATTGCAATTGTATGTAGAAAGGATGACATAGGATTAATTAAGATTTTAAAGGGAATTGAAGATACACGAACAAGGGCTGAAATCAATGCAGAACGTTCAATGCTGCAAGAAATAGAAGGAGGATGCAGATTTCCCGTGGGCACCTGTGCTGTTAGTAGTAGCGATAAATCGAAAATTACTCTTTATGCTAACGTATTTTCAGCAGATGGTACAAAATCAATTAAGGTAAAAGAAACAGGGAGTAGTAGAGAACCAAAAAGACTCGGGATAGCGGTGGCCAACTTGCTTATTAAGAGCGGCACTTTGAAGTTAGCCGAGGGGTGGCGTGAGGCAGTACAAGAGTGGAACAAGGGATTATGACAAAAAGTGGCAAAGTTTTCATCTGTGGTGCAGGACCAGGCGATCCAAAATTAATTAGTATCAAAGCCATGGAAACATTGAATAAATGTGATGTCGTACTTTACGACAGACTCATTTGTAAGGAACTCATCAATCAGATACCTGAAACAGCCGAAAAAATTTATGTCGGTAGATCTACTGGTGATCCGATAAATCATCAGGATAATACTAATGATCTTATGGTTGAGCAAGCTAAAATGGGTAAGATAGTTTTACGACTCAAGGGAGGTGATCCGTTTATATTCGGAAGGGGCGGGGAAGAAGCTGAATATTTAATTAAACACAACATTGAATTTGAAATAATCCCCGGTATCACATCCGCAATAGGCTCAGCTGCTTATGCGGGAATTCCTTTAACACATAGAAAATTCGCATCTTCCATAGCTATTGTTACAGGTCATGAAGATCCTGAAAAAAATGAAACATCTATAAAATGGGACAAATTGGCTCAAGCAGTAAATACAATAGTTGTTTTAATGGGGATAGAAAGATTAGATTCAATTGCATATAATTTGATAAAAGCTGGTTTGAGCAAAGATACGGAGATAGCCATTATTGAAAATGGAACTACCATGGAGCAACGAGTAATTAAGGGTACCTTGGATAATATTGTAGAAAGAGTCAAGGGTGCAAAAGTAAAACCACCTGCAATCATAATAATTGGCAAAGTTGTTTCTTTACAGGAAAAGCTTGATTGGTTTAATAAGTGAATTTTTCTGACTGCAAGTTTAGACGATAAGATATTAGCAATAACAAGAAAGGACTCTGATGCTCAAGAGTTCGCACAACTCGTAAGTTCAGAGGGTGGTAGAACCATTTCGTTACCGGTGATTGATATCAAACCAAAGAATCCAAAAGTTGTTGAAAAATTTATCTGTAATGTAAATGAAAAAAAACATGACTATTGTCTATTCATGAGTTCTCAGGCGGTTAAGGTACTATTTGATCTTGCAAGAAAAATAGACAAAACTAGGGAGACTATTGCTACACTAAACTCAAGAACTATTGTAGCGATTGGACCCAAGACTAGGCAGAGCCTGATAAACCATGGGGTAGCAGTTAAAATCGTACCTGAAAAGTACTCATCTGAAGGCTTGATAGATCTTTTCTCAAAGATGGATTTTGTAAGGGGAAAGAAGATCATTATCCCTAGAAGCGGGGCTGCGAAAGAATTTGTTCTAAAGGCTTTGTCTGATCTGGGTATGACTGTAGATGAATTATTTCTGTATAACATATTTACTTCTAAAATCGATAGTAGTTGGAACGATTTTAGTTTGTTGTTGAAGCAGAAAAAGGTGGATGCTATTATTTTCACTAGTACATCTGCAGTTGCGTCTTTTTTTGAAATCATGCAAACACTGTCGCTTAATGCGAACTCATTACTGAACGACGTTAAAGCTATAATAGCTATTGGTCCTGTTACTAATAGAGAGTTGAGAAGGAGAAGTGTCCAATCATTAGAAGCAAAAGAACACACAGTAAGAGGGACATTTGAATTAGCAAAATTTGTATTGTGTGAAATAGAGTAATTACATCTTCATGATCTTTGATAAAAGAGTATGATTCCGAGTGCTTAATCTCGGATTCAGTGCCGTTTTGTGTTAACAGAAGGTATTTATAGAATGGTTCGGTTAGGTGATAGCTACAGCCATTATACCCGTAACTATATATAAAACATAACGCCGTTATATTGTGTATGACCACTGAAGAATTGAATATGGATTATAGTAAATATGACTTTAGGGACTCTACCGAGCTTTATGTTTACTTAAGCAAGAAGGGATTATCCAGGGGGACTGTTGAAGAAATTAGTAAGATGAAAGGTGAGCCAGACTGGATGAGGAACTTTAGATTGAGGTCATATGATGTTTTCATGAGCAAACCAATGCCTAATTGGGGTGGTGATATGTCAAAGATCGATTTTCAGAATATTTATTACTATGCAAAGGCCTCTGAGAAGCAAAGCAAGAATTGGGATGATGTTCCAGAGTCCGTAAGAAACACCTTTGATAAACTTGGAATTCCAGAAGCAGAAAAAAAATTCCTTGCAGGCGTTGGCGCTCAGTACGAGTCTGAAGTAGTCTATCACAATCTAAGAGAAGACCTGCAAAAGCAAGGTGTGATATTTATTGATACAGATACTGCAGTCAAAGAGCAACCGGAAATTATGAGGAAGCATTTTGGAAAGGTCATTCCACCAGAAGATAATAAATTTGCGGCATTGAATAGTGCTGTCTGGTCAGGTGGCTCCTTCATTTATGTTCCACCAAATGTGAAGGTGGAACTTCCACTCCAGGCGTATTTTCGAATTAATGCTGAAAACATAGGTCAGTTTGAAAGAACTCTGATTATTGCAGATGAAGGTGCCGAAGTTCATTATATTGAAGGCTGTACTGCACCGATTTATACTACTGAATCTTTGCACTCTGCAGTTGTAGAATTGATTGCTAAGAAGGGTGCCAAAATTAGATATACCACAATACAGAACTGGAGTAAGGATGTATATAACCTGGTAACAAAAAGAGCATATGCATATGAAAATGCTACTGTTGAGTGGATCGATGGAAACCTGGGTAGCAAGTTGACTATGAAGTATCCTGGTGTTTATATGCTTGGCAGAGGTGCTCATGCTGAAGTTGTGTCAGTCGCTTTTGCTGGTGCAGGCCAGCACCAAGATGCAGGAGCAAAGGCAGTACATCTGGCGCCGAATACAACATCTAGAATTACGAGTAAATCAGTAAGCAAGGATGCGGGTAGAACAACATACAGAGGTTTATTACATGTTGCAAAGGGTGCCACAGGCGTAAAGTCAAATGTCAGATGTGATGCACTATTGTTAGATGAAAATTCAAGGACAGACACATATCCATATGTCGAGGTAAATGAAGAGGATGCAACAATCTCACATGAGGCCACTGTAGGAAAGATAGGTGAGGAGCAAATCTTTTATCTAATGAGTAGAGGATTCTCAGAATCTGATGCTCTATCTTTAATAGTCGGCGGATTCATGGAGCCTTTTACAAAGGAGTTACCAATGGAGTATGCTGTCGAGCTGAACAGACTTGTAAAGCTTGAAATGGAAGGCTCCGTTGGATAAATATTGAAGAAACTTCCTTTTTATTTTATTAGACAGAAGGTGCGTGTTAGTTGGTAGTTCTATCTTCCATTAGTAATGACAATATTAAATCGTTAATAGATCAAAACAAGGAACCGCGCTGGTTCGGCGAAATAAGAGAAAACGCTTTCTCAAAGTATACTAATCTCCCTCCAGAGGTGTCTCCACTTTATAAAAAATATTCAGATGTCAATCTTTTAAAACCAGAACACATCTACATTCCAGACCGGATTGTAAAGTATGAGCCACATGAAGCGCTGAAAGATAGACTTGATGAGCTAGAAGAGGGAACCAGCATCTTGAGAATTGGTTCCTCGATAAATCGGATATTCATCCCTGAGAAGATTTCGAAGCAAGGAATTATTATATCAGATCTTAAAGAAGCAGTAACAAAATATGAGGATCTTATTAAGAAACAATTAACTACAAACCAAATTAACTACGATGAAGACAGATTCCTTGCATTGGAGGCAGCTGCCTTTCAGTCAGGTCTTTTTATATATATTCCAAAAAATGTCATAATTGAAGATCCAATTAGAATCGTAAACTCCTTAGCAGATGATGGAACTTCTTCTATAACACGAAATATTATTGTCGTCGACATAGGCTCAAAGGCAACCGTAGTCCAAGAAATATATTCTCCATCAAAGACAAAAAGGAACGATGTCCAACAGGCCTACTTTGAGCTGTTTGAATGTCATGTTAATCCAATTGCACACCTTGAAATGGTGACATTGCAAGCAATGAGTGGAAATACTTTGAATTTCTCTAACAAAAGAGCATTCATCGAAAGAGATGGAAAAATGTCATGGTATCTTGGAATGTTTGGTACACAATTATCAAGATACAAGACTGACAGTATAATGAAAGGTGTTGGGTCTTCTGCAGAAGATGTTGAAATTATATTTGGAATAGGGAACCAGTCATTTGATGTTACATCAAACCTAATTCATTATGGTCGGAATTCAAGGGGTAGGGTCTTGGTTAAATCTGTAATGAAAGATACCTCCAAATCGTTGTTTAAGGGTATGATTAAGATTGGTAAGGAAGCCAAAGCAGCAGAGTCATTCCTCGCAGGTCATGCAATTCTGCTAGATAAAGGTGCTAAATCAGACGCAATCCCCGGACTTGAAATTGAAACTAATGAGGTAAAGGCAACTCATTCTGCCTCCGTGGCACAGCTGGATGAGGCACAGATCTTCTATCTAATGTGCAGAGCATTAAGTAGAGAAGGAGCTAAACGAGAAATTGTGAATGGGTTCTTAGAACCATTATCGAGGAAAATGGGTCCTACTATCAGAGCGTGGGTTAATTATTTAATTGAAAACAAATGGTCAGGTAAACCTCTTATGCTCAAGGCCGATGAGGCAATGAACCAAATCTTGGAAGTGGAAAAGTCTAGATACAGAGAGGCTCAAGACATTTTCGAAAAACACTACAAATACAGATAATAATCATTATGATCTAATATGACAGAATGGATAAAGGTCTGTGAAACAAAGCCATTGAAAAATGGCGATCTTTTGGATTTTGATTATGGTGATAAGAATATTCTAATATCCAAAGCAGACAACAAGATATACGCAACGGATAGAATTTGTACTCATGCTTATGCGGACTTGTCCACAGGATTTATGAACGAGAATGAAAAAACCATTACATGTCCACTACACATGTCTATCTTCAAATTAGAAGATGGTACCCCTCAAAATCTCCCTGCAGAAGAGCCTCTGAAAACTTACAAAGTAAAGATACAAGATAATTGGGTTTATATCTTAATGGAGTGAATTATAAAAACAATGCAAAAGGCTACTCTTAATGTTTCCAAAATCCGGCAAGATTTTCCGATATTGAAGCGCAAGATTAAGGGGAACAAAACCCTTGTGTACCTTGATAACGCTGCAACTACCCAAAAGCCAATCTCCGTAATTAACGCGATCTGCAATTATTATGTGAATTACAATTCAAACATTCATAGAGCAGTTCATCAGCTTGCAGAAGAAGCTACTCTTGAATATGAAAAAACAAGGGAAAAGATTGCTAAATTTATCAATGCTCGTTCTACAGATGAAATAATTTTCACACGCAATGCTACTGAAGCGATTAACTTGGTATCATATTCATGGGCTCGTACAAATGTCGAGAAAGATGAAAAGGTTGTACTTACCGAGATTGAACACCATAGCAACATTGTCCCCTGGCAAATTCTTACACAGGAAAAAGGAGCCAAACTGGAGTATGTTGGCATAGATGACAAGGGATATTTGAACATTGAAGAGTACAAGAAATACCTTCAAAGCAACAAAGTTAAATTGGTTTCCGTAAGCCACATGTCAAATGTACTAGGAACGATAATGCCTGTAAATGAGATTATAAAAATGGCTCACCAGAAAAGTATTCCTGTATTGATAGATGGAGCTCAATCTGTTCCCCATATGCCAGTTGATGTCCGAGAAATGGATTGTGACTTTCTGGCGTTTTCTGCCCATAAAATGCTAGGACCAACTGGCGTAGGTGTTCTATATGTCAAAAGGGAAATACTTAATGAAATGTCTCCGTTTATAGGAGGTGGAGATATGATAAGGGAAGTTCACAAATACGATACAAGATATAATGACCTGCCATACAAGTTTGAGGCTGGCACTCCAAACATTGCAGATGTGATCGGATTTGGAGCCGCTATAGACTATCTTAACAAAATCGGTATGGATAAGGTACGGGAACATGAAATGGATGTTACAAATTATGCTATCAATGCTATTGATGATCTTGAGGATATAATCATTTACGGTCCTTCTGATGTAAATCACAGAGGCGGCGTAGTATCATTTAATATTGGCGATATTCATCCACATGACCTTGCTACTATAATGAATGATCATGGAATTGCAATTCGTTCTGGGCATCATTGTGCTCAAGTACTTATGGAAAGATTGGATGTGGCTGCAACCTCTCGTGCAAGTTTTTATATCTATAATACAAAAGAAGAAGTCGATGCGTTTATAAATGCACTTGGTGAAGCAAGGAGGTTGTTTAGGATTTGAGCGATGACATATATCGCGAAATTATTCTTGACCATTATAGAAATCCTAGAAATAAAGGTAAATTATCAAATGCAGATGTAAGTATACATGACAATAACCCACTTTGCGGCGATGAAATTGATATTCATTTAAAGGTTGAAGAAGATAAAATTAAAGATATAAAATTTGAAGGACGAGGTTGTGCAATTAGCCAGGCAAGTGCATCCATGCTAACTGAAATGATAATGGGTAAATCACTGAACACCGTCAAAGATCTTACAAAGGAGGATATTTTGGAAAACATTGGGCTGATAAACTTGGGGCCAGCAAGAATAAAATGTGCATTACTGTCACTGAAAGTTCTGAAATTGGGTATGATTAAATATTATGCAGATAAAGACCCACCATCAGCAATGAAATTGAAAGATGATGCAAAGCTTTACTAAAACTAAAAGAAGTTGAATTTCTCTTCACTGCTAGTAGAATGTTAAAATGACCATTTTCATGCTAATAATAAATAATAATGTCTGGCAAATTTCGTACAAACTTTTATAACTTATTAAAGGAATGAGTGGATCTTATACATGAACAAAAAAGAAAATATAATATGGTCGTTACCTTATGCTACACCTGCCAATCAGGTTGTATTCGCTAATAAACACATATATTAACTTAAATGATATGACATCGTTCAGGAACTGCATTACCCCCATACTCATAACAACCAGGATGAAAGAATGCATCTCACCGATTATGACTAATATTACAATCGACAATAATAAGCAGATAATCAGTGATAGTTTGTATTAATTTTTAGCAGGGCAAATATCTTTTAATCTGCGTCTCTACATCATATGTCGATTGAGCAGATCAAATGTCCACACACAGTATATAAAACACATTATTTGTTAGGACCAATTATTGTCATTATCTAGTCTATGGCCAACTTGGATAGTAGAGATTAGATCTATGCAATTAATGGTATTGGTAATCATCTTTGTAACGCTTACTATATTGGTTGCTTCACATATAACCTCGCGTTTTGACAATTTTGTAACTACATATTTCAAGTCCATACAAAGGAGTGGAAACGTGGATGCTATCATGATAATAATTACATCATTTGGAGATGTTTTTAGTTTGGTTATTGTCGCCACTATACTAACTTTTATTCGTCGAACCCGAAAAATAGGTATGGTTTTTTTTGTTGCAATTGTCGTTATATCAATTTTAGTATTATATATTAAACCTTTAATCGGGAGACCAATACCACCATACACATTTAAGCCTGCCATACAGCTGCCAAATCATTTTGTAATGGAAAATGATAGTTTAGTACCGCCTGCACGCGACCTCTCGTATCCTTCTAATCATATTGCAAGTGCAGCTGCACTTGCATTCATCATTGGCTTTGAATTAAACCGAAAGTCACGGATAGCAGGACTGCTGATTTGGTCATTTCCTATAATTATTGCGTTTACTAAATTGTACTTACTGCAGCATTACCTTACAGATATCCTATCTGGTTTTATATTGGGCTTAATCGTTTCAATAACACTGAGCAATATAATGGGATTGGATAAACCATTCTTAATGTCTAGGTTTAAAGGAAAAGAGGATACAATGAAAACTAAATGAACGATTCGATCTGATCAAGGAATTAACAGTCAAACGATAATATAAAAGGACATAATAAAACTATTTTCTTCCACGAATAATTATATATGAGTGCTAACTCAATGTACTCAGTATTTCTGGATTAGCAAGAATCCATCCATAATGAGTTTCGTCATGTATATATCTAATTTCTCTGACATTTGGTTTTAATTGTTTCTTTTTTAATGCCAATAAAAATTCGGCTTGAACCATCAATCCAATTTTTCTAGCCTTTTCATTTGTTTTTTCTGCTTTAGGAAGCAAAAGTCGATAGCTGAAATTCGCACTTTTATTGAGATATTCATATGCTTCCACCATTCTATCTACAGCATTGCGAATATCTGAAACTTCCTTAATGTCAATTGTTTCACATACAGGAAAGTTAATGTACGAGATCAATGTTCCAAAATAACTACTAAAATTTATCACAAATAAATTTTTTAATAAACTCTTCCCTTACATATCATTCCTTCATCTATAGATGATTTATGAAACTCATGGTTATTGTCTGATTGGTTTAATGGTTCTGTATGCATGCTTAACATGTTCTAATACCGTTCGTTTCGTCGGATAGTAGGGGGATGGGATATTTTTCATAGGTCAAATTTCCTATACGTATTGAACACAATACTCACTATTACTTCGAATTATCTATACATAGTCTAGAAAATATCATAATACCCTTATCGAGGCAGTGTCCTCCTTTTAAATGACCAAAAAGTTCCCCCTGATCTTCTCCATTCACTGTAATCAGAAAGTATCTGCTTATAATCAAATGCAAGATTCTTGTTTTGCAGTCCATCTAAAGGTACCCATTCAACTGCATCGTTATCAGGGATCGCAAGACCATTCAGAATTATTCCTACAAACACAACCGTCACAGTGTGTGTTCTTGGATCTCGTTTAGGATCCGAGTATACTCCCAAGATCTCAATAGGTTCTATCTCTAGTGATGTTTCCTCTAATGCCTTGCGCTTTGCTGCATCTTCAACACTTTCCCCTTTAATTACAAAACCACCAGGCAATGCAAGATAGTCTTTGAAGGGAGGATTTTTCCTTTTTATTAATAGTATATCAGAACCCTGTTGAAGAACAACATCAATCGTAGGAATTGGGTTTGTATGCTTACTCATGGTGAAAATATAATATCAAACCTATTTTACGGTTCTATTGCGTATTGATTGCAGGAAGGTCATATTTTAGCTAAAATCGATTTAGACAGCATAGACAACTATCACTAAACATCCCAGATTTTACTTGCTTTGATCTATAATTAATAATATATAGATTAATATAAATTGGCATAAGAGAGCGATAAATCTTTGTTTAAATCATTTATTGTGATTTTATATTGTTACCATTAGCTTTTGCTAATAACAGTAATAACACCACCTTTGAGGCAACTAATAGACAAAAGATATTGCGCTTACAATTATAGATGTTCCAACTATTGGAGTGCGAATCGTGTTCTTGCATGTTCATGCATACTCACTCATGATTGGCTATACTTATGGCTCAATATTCCTAGAAGTTCATTAAATCTCGAATTAAATTTATTCTAGTTCATATCTAACTCATTCTTTTATCTAGACAGATACCAAATTTGATGAGCACTAATGTGAATAGTTGAGAGGCATTTTGTATTTTTTGTTATGTTCTTTGTGTAGTCTAAATTAAATCTGGTGCCATCTGAAATAAGATGAACTCTACAATTATTATGTTATTATAGTGAACATACTTCTTAAATCACAGCACATATTGCATAATTAAGTGAACATAAAAGTTAATATATGTGCATAATTTTTATACCACGACCATCTCTTGTCAATAGCTATATAGTATGCAAGATCCGAGTTTCAAAAACGATGAATTAAGGACTAGGAAAGTCTTCGTTACTGCATTCTACTTTTCATCCGCAACCATGCTATCTATATGTTTATTTGCACTCTATGCGAGTGCTGAAGAATACCGTGAAACCGGTAGAGTAATTATTGGTGACGTCTTAGTCAATACTGAATTTCCATTTCATGGATTCGCAAAACTCATAACATATCTTATGATTGTGTCTGTATTGTCATGGTTTTGTGTTACCAAACTTGCTGGAGACAAATTGAAAAACATTTCAAAGTCAGTTAAATCCATCTTGCAATTGGTTGTCCTTGCTATTGCCGTGATAGCAATCTATGAATTCATGTATAATTTTATTCTCTGGAATTCTTTTGTGACGGACAATGCAATAAAAGGAGTGTACAAGTTGGATGGCATAAGTGTTCCATATCCAAATCCCAAGACACCATGGAACCTTGTCTTTGCAACAAAGATGACTCTAGCTGCATTTCTTATTTCTGCACATGGATTCTATATCATATCAAGATCAAAGTTACAAACATGATAAAATTAAGATTTTATACTTTCTAACTGCATTGTTGCATAACTAGACCATGTTATCGGCATTAGAAGATAATGCTTTCATTGAATATCTGCTCCAATCCTTGAATATCAGGTAATCTTGATCTTCTATTATACAATCAATAGCTTTAGCTTTTGTGTTGTTGAACTCAGCTCACCTATAAGGAGTAGTTGTAAATTGTATCCCAAAACAACAACTCATAGTCAAGGATTAGTCTGGCTGCTCGTTGAATTACTCTTTCTTTTTGAGCAAGATTAAATCTCATTATCAAATTATTGGATTTTTCAATAAACTCTTCAGGTAATGGTGTCGCAAATTGATCCAAAAACATACAGGATCTATTTGTAAACCCATAATTCTTTTTTAAAAAAGAACTTATTTTACTGCAATTTGCTCCCCAAACCGGAAAGTCAACAAGTATAGCTGCCAGTATTTCTGCATCTGAACCATAAACAGCAAGCTTTGTAAGGTAGTTAGTATATGCATGACACCCTGCTAACGGTTCATACAATTCTATTTTATTATCACTAATATTGTTAATACCTAATTCTTCTGCCATAGGAACTAGATTTTCTAAAGCTTTGACTTCAGCAGAAAGACAATCAGTGAATAATTCGGTGGCTACATCATCTGAGGCCCTTGATATGATGAGTGCAAAGTTTCTTCTATCATTTTTAATTATATGATATTGCTCATATACTAAAATTTGCAGTTTTTCCTTGCCTATTTGCTTCTTTTCTAGTGCTGATAGATACTGATGATTAAGAATAGCATCGATGGTCTTGGAATAATTATTTTCTATTTTCTGGAGAAAATTATTATTATGCAGAATCATGTATTTATGAGGAATTCTTTGACACTTTATATTTTGATAACCTCGAGGATATTCTATGCTTACATTCGCAGATGAACTGAAGCAATCATCCATAGAAACATGGCAAGAAATTATAAATCATAGGTTTGTAGTCGAAATCTATAACGATATTCTTCCAGTGGACAAATTCGTATTCTATCTAAAGCAAGATCAGATCTTTCTAAAGGAATTCTGTAGATTTTTAAGTGTTGCAAAACATAAATCTGATAACAATGCTGATTTAGTCAAATTGTTTGATAGTCTAGCGTATAGCACAATTAATTTTGAAATGAAAATGCAAGATCAGATTATTGTTGATTCTTTAAGTATATTGCCATCAGAACAATCATCATCAAGTACAAGAAATCTTAATGTCTTGCCAAGCAAGACTACCATCGAATATATTATTTATCTAAGGCAAGTATCTTCAAATGGCTCTATAGGTGAAATTGTATCAGCTATGGCACCTTGTCCTTGGACGTATCTTGAAATAGCTGAGAAGTTAGCTAAGAGTCATCATGTACAAAATAATAAGATTTACAAAAGATGGGTGCAGTTCTATTCTTCTGAGGAATCGCGCAGACAAATAAATCATCTAAAAACCATTCTATGTGTATTGGCTGATGATAAAGCAAGATGTGACAAAGATAGGTTAGCAATGAAAAAACACTTTGCTATTGCTTGTAAGTATGAATTTCTTTTTTGGGATATGGCTTATCATCATCATGTTTAGACAAAAGACTATTTTGTGCTGTAGTGCCTCTAGTTAATGTTCTACACCAAATGCTATTTTGACAGCTGTATGATATTCCATGATATTTCCACTATTTGGATCTACTTTTGCAGTCATATCTCCAACTTCTACTCCAGTTATGCCGTGTATTGTCTTTTTGGCTTCATTTAGTGCAGATTGTGCTGCATCCTGCCAACTTTTATCAGAAGTACCAACTATCTCTATTATTTTTGCAACATGAGTCATTAATACTCAAAACTAGATCTTCTAATATAAAATATCAATCAATCTGTCCACAGTCATAGCATATGATATTACAGAAACATTATACAATATCTCCTAGATCCTGATAGATATGTGGTTATTTACAATATCTAATATGACTACAATGATAGACTGAGGCTACGAATTTAGAGAAGCACTTACTATTTAACGACCACGATAGAATATATAACAATGTGAGTTACATATATGCATAAAGAAATAATATCAGTTACAGCAGAGCTCATCCAAACGATTGTACCTCCACGTCTTGTATCTTCCAAAAAAGGTGATAATGGTACAGTCCTTGTGATTGGCGGAAGTGGAATCTATCATGGAGCGCCATTGCTTAGCACCTTAGCGGCTTTGAGATCTGGAGTTGATCTTGTTTATACAGCAGTTCCAAAGTCAAATATTGTACCCACAAGATCTTTTTCTCCTAATATTATAGTATTGCCTTTACCTACTGACAGATTTACTGTAGGATCTGCTAAACAGTTGATAAAAATCCTTCCCAAAAAACCAGATGTTGTTGCTATAGGGATGGGCATGGCCATAGAAAAGCCTGAATCTTTGGTTTACATGGTAAAAGAACTGAACAGAATGGGAACAAAGCTACTGCTAGATGCTTCAGCTCTCATACCAGAAATTCTTGAACATATTTCGGGAAGCAATACAGTTATCACTCCACATCCTGGAGAGTATAAAAGACTATTTCAAAAAGAAAAGAATTATGAGGAGATAATAAATACAAGAGCTACTACTACTACAACAACAATACAGGAACAAACTTCATATGTATGCAAACTGGCAAGAAAGTACGGCCTCACTATAATTCTCAAAGGATATGATAATATTATCTGCAATGGTGGCATAAAGAAAGAGCAACAACAACAATCTATAGCAGTCATAAAAAGGACTACTCCTGCAATGACTGTAGGTGGTTGTGGTGACGTCTTATCTGGTGTAGTGGCAGGATTGTTTGCAAAGATGCAAGACGCTTTTTCTGCATCAGTTGCAGCTGTTTATCTTAGTGGAATGGCCGCAGATTTAGCTTATCAAAGAGTAGGATTGCATATGGTTGCAACTGATATAATAGATGAATTGCCTAATGCTATCAAACCATTTGATAAAATCGAATAATGATAATAAAAGCCACCATATTCTTCTAAAATCTTTTTTTGGTTTATACCTAACAATCGCCCCGTGATCTCCAACGCATCTCCACTTAGTTAATACGAATAAAATAATAAGAAATAATTAATTTTGTATTTGCAAAGACAGAGTATTGGATATCGTTGATGATAACAATCAAATCAGACTGACTGAGCAATAAGGAACAAATAAACAAGAATCCAGAAAATAAAAGGAGGTTTGCAATTGCAGTCAGGTAGCTTATTGCAGTTATATAACATAATGCAGATCTAATTGGCTAACTACGTCTACTAAAAAAGAATGTCCTGATAAGTATGGCTGGTGGATAAACGAATTAGAATCTCTAGGGATAGCAGCAAATAAGACGAATGAATTTAATAATATAAAAGAGGTCAGTAGTCTAGCTAACAATATAAAGCAGGTATTGTTTCAGGACTACAAAACTCTTTACAATAAACGGTCTCATTTGAGGTCTTCATGCCTATATCCATTGTATCAGCCCAGGTATAGGAATTAACTTTCATGCTAAATAAATTATCTAGCCTTCAGCAACCAGAGCAAAGGTTTCTTTCACAATTCAGCTACACCTATGCTGCTGTTGTTGTTCTATTTATCAACATGATGCTGAATATTGGAATTATCATTTTTATGATGGAAAGTGTACTTAGTTTCGATTGAATTTAAGTGACGACACTACAAAACGTACTATGACTGACCAAGAAAAATCATCACAAATACAGCTTAAATAAAATACTACTAATATATTGCGTATTTGATTAAGTCTTATCGTCTGATCTTGGTTCATCAGATCCTTCTTCTTCTTTAACAATTGTCCATGGAAACCACTTTCCAATAATATTGGCCCAATCAGCCTTTATAGTCAGATATAATATAATAGCTAGAATTGCAACACCAGCAGCTATTCCAATAATGATCTGAGATGGAGTAATAGTGCTAGTATTCGAATTAAGACTTTCAATAAATGGCCTTCCTAAAACAACTGCTCCCCACACTATCCCCTCATTTAATAGAAACTTACCAGCAAAAACAGCACTTGCAAATTTCAATGGATTGTATTTTGCAAAACCTAATGGAATGTATACAAGGTCATCAGGAATGGGAGTCAATGCCGCTATAAAGGCTCCAAGCCATCCATACCTGCTCAAAAGCCTCTGAAGGGGAAGGATCCTCTTTTTTGTTCCAACGTTTAGAATATTGTTTCCATAATAGCTAACATAGAAAATTAAAATCTTTGCTGCAACCACTCCAGCCGCGCTTGATAAAGATATAAGGTTAGGTTCTAACTGTTTGTTAAATGTCGCTGTAATTAAAATTGGAAAATAGGGTAGCGGGATAAAAACAATTATGCTTCCAACGAAACTAATTAGTAGGATTCCAACATATCCAAAGCTTCCAAAAAATTCAAAAAGATCGATAATAATATTGCCGACCAATGAGATTTCTTAATGTACTCTAATGTGATAAGTTCTTTTATTGCTATACGTCAGTAAAAGAGTGAAATACATGCAACAACTGTAACAAGAGCTGAAGTTAATAGCGACTTTCGAGCTCGACTTCCCTGTAGCTAAGGTGTTTTGTATATGTGCTGGCGTGCACAATAAATTGCCAAATAAAATAACACAATGTACCAGATAGTACACATAAAATAATCAAGTGTACATAACATTACAGATCAAACATATCCTTTATCTTCTACAAGTTGCGAATGATATGATGGTCTGGTTTACAACTCCTGACCAAATTCTTATTCGAGACAGGAATTCAGAAGCTGGTAAGGAAAAACATAACGATGTTAAAAGAAGGAGCTCAAGCTATGATTTTAGTATTGATGCTGAACAAACTATATGTTCTATATGCAAAAGAAGTGATAAGATGATAACGGATCCTGAATCAGGTGAAGTTATTTGCAGCAGCTGTGGTGTTGTGCTATTAGATAGAATTGAGGATATAAGCCGACCAGAACGGCGTGTATTTGATAGTGGAGCAGGAGGAATGGGAGGAGGGAGACAAATGGATAATACAAGAGCTAGGACAGGAGCTCCAATTTCTTTAGCCCGCCAT
>DATDNG010000016.1:0-11013 GCA_036518375.1 Nitrososphaeraceae archaeon
ATTCAATACAAAAAACTAAGATAGCAAAGTAGCTCCTCTTCAGTCATTGTCATTCCAAGCCCACATCTTAATTTCATGGGGCTAACATTTGAGATAATAATCCCTAAAAGCGAGGATCTGCGACTGTTATTGTTTCCTACATGCAAATATAACAGCAGCATTACTTGTAGATTGAATCAGCCTTTCTTATCTGCTCTAAGTCCGGAATTATTCTATAATATACTTCATTCATTCTGCCTTTAATGCTTTTCAATTCGATTCTTATAATAATCTTCTACAAGATTATTGTCATCATTATTCCTATTTAGATTGAACTCCTTTATTAGTATTAATGAATGCATTAATGGTGCATTATTTCCGTTGTTGTAATAATATCCAATATATATCCTCTGAAAGTGATGGTCTTCCTAGTATAGTTAAAATTTGCTGGCAAGCTATACAACAATACTCGTAGGCTATGTTGTTGTTAGGTTATATAGAAGATATAATCCATCAATATAAACCCCTAAAATGCAGGCGTAGAATTTCTGTTAAATGGACCACAAGTAAAGTCAAATACAAGAATAGTAAATGGGAAGTAATAGATTTTATAAACATCATAGTATGGCCACTATGCAATGACAATGACTTGGCATCATTTGTAGGAAAAAACGTATAACTGAGAGTATCATTACTTGCATTTGTGACGCGTAATGAATAAAAGCAGAAAACAAGTTTTGACTTCAATAATTGTTGCTTTTGGAGCTATTGTCATGGTTCAATTCATCATCACCAGCACCAATAATAATGGCACAAGAAATATTATAAACCTAATACAATCACCACAACAACCACAACCACAACAACAACAAATATATCATCATACAGTTAATGCACACCAAATAAGCTTCCAGGGCATTCCGATAAAAAATGTAGCATTACCAGTTCAAAGTACATCATCATCTTCTTCTTCTTCTACCAATTCTTCCTCTCTTCCTAATATTTTCAAACAAGTGGAAAACTCTGTTGTACAAATAACAAGCAAGACACCATCGCAAAATAACAATATGCAAATTATTAATGGTGATAATCAATTAGACAATCAACAGTCTACGAGGTTAGGTTCTGGCTTTGTCTACGATAAACAAGGACATATTATTTCAAATAGTCATGTAATAAATGGAGCCAAAACGGTTGATGTGACGTTTATAGATGGAAACACATATACAGCAAAGGTAATAGGAAATGATCCATCCAGTGACATTGCGGTTCTACAAGTTACAAACAATAACACCAATTTATCTTCGCCTGAAAGCCTTAGTCCTCTTGTAATTGCAAATTCGTCTGGTTTGCAGGTAGGGCAGCAGATAATAGCTATTGGTAATCCATTTGGACTTAGTGACACTATGACAACAGGAATTGTAAGCCAAATTGGACGGTTGCTACCAAATCCAGATACTGGATTTTCAATACCAAATGGGATTCAGACTGATGCTGCCATCAACCCTGGAAATTCTGGTGGGCCTTTACTGGATATGCGGGGCGAGGTGGTTGGAATGAATACTGCCATAATTTCTGGGACCGGCGCATTCTCCGGATTAGGATTTGCAGTTCCTTCTAATGCTATAATTCGTATAGTACCAACATTAATTCAAAAAGGAAGTTATGATCATCCTTGGATCGGAATAAATGGAGGCAGCATAACTCCCGATATAGCTCAGAGTGCAGGTTTACCTCCAAATTACAAAGGAGTAGTAATAGGTTCAGTTCAACCTGGAAGCCCTGCAGACAAAGCAGGCCTAAAAGGAACGAGCCAAGATATAATGGGTCCTAATACACATATTGGCGACATCATAACAGCAATAGATGGACATGCTGTAAAACGTATAGACGATATTATCAACTACATCGAACTGCACAAATCTGTTTCTGATAGAATAAAACTTACTATAAATCGGAATGGTCAGACAAGAGACTTGAATGTTATTCTACAAGCAAGACCGTCATCGATTGTTGCTCAATAAACTTCTTTTTGTCATTATTTTATGATAAAATATCACATATGTGTTGTGTATATTTTTTATTTAAAATAATAACAACAAGTTAATTTTGAATGTTTTAGGAGCACTTAAATTCCATTATCATGGTCCTCATTATCATCATTATCTTTGAGTTATCGCCTCTGAAAACCATTTTGGAATCATGCCGTGTGCATCTCTTAGCAAATAGGAAATACTACTATCCAAAACATATGTATTTGCAAAATCATCTCTGTTTCTAACACTTCTACCATACGCTTGAACTAACCTCAAAATAGTATGCCATGTATACCACTTTGGATCTCGTTGTTTCATTGCAGAAACCTTTCTGTCTGTCAGATCAGGATAAGGTACTTTTACTATGATCTGGAATCGGGAAAGGTAATCTTTTAAGTCCACTCCTAGGTATAACGATGGCGAAATCAATACTGTAGGGCTTGTAGACTGAGTGTGTTTTTCGAGTATCTTATTACGATCAAATTTTGGCCCGGTTTCTATAAGTCTAGTCGAATTTTCTTTGCTTATATTATCCCTTATGAATTGCAGCTGAGAATATGATGTTGTATGTATGATTCCCTTTTCATTTTTGTGTATACTCATAATGTTGTTAACAGCATTGGCTATGGCAGGTAAACTTTGACCCATTGTTTTTGCATTAAGCCATGCAACATTCATCAGGTAAATTGGCCTATTTTTGATGGGAAACTCCGATTGTTCAACACGGATAAACTTTACTTCATCGGATTTGAGTCCTGCAGTTCTGCACAGATAATCTTTGCTTAGGATTGTTGCGCTCATAAAAAGAGTTATTGCTCCCATGTCAAGAATATCCTTAAAATATCGTGAAACATTAAGTGGAGTAAGCACTATTTTTTTTTGTAGTTGAGTGTCGATACTCTTTTCAACAGATGTAACTATCCAATTGTCTTTATTGTATCTCATGTCTTCAATAACCGCAGCCAGGTTCTTCTCCTTTGTCAAAGCATCGATAAGATTTTTTTCAGTAAATGGTTCATATGTTTTGTTATTGTTTTCCAATTCTACACTGGCTTTTTCAATGAAGTTAAGTAGTTCATCTCTCAAACGGATAGCAAAATCTCTCCATGTTTCGATCTCATATTCTCTTTTTATTGGAAATTGCAGTTTTGGAAGAAGACGGGTAAGGGCATCTCTGTAAATTGTAAAACTTCTAAAATCTGCTACTTCGGACTCTACTGTATGAGCCTCATCAAATACAAGCAATTTTCTCTGCTGTATGTTGTTCGAATAGAAAAGATCAGAAAGAAAATACTTGTAATTGTATATAGTATGACTAGATCTAACTGCGATCCACTTTTGATGATAATAGTGACAGGGTTTCCATTTAAATTCTACAATCTTTGATTGTGATTTTAGCTTGTCAATATACTTTTTCTTGGCGACACCATCCAGATCTATCGTTTCATATTTTGTACTTTGGCCTTCAACTCTGTAATCTGCTAATCTTGTCTTGTAAAGACAATCATAACTATCATCCTTCATGCAAGGACCGTACTCACATGTTTCATCTAGACCCATTTCGTCCTTTACAATACACAGAAAGTTACTTTTACCTTTGACTTCACGAGTGAAAGGAAAATCTCTCGAATATTGGCTTTGTAAATCCTTAGTGGCTGTACATATATGTGAACTCCCAAGATATCTGGCTAATGCAATTGCGACTGGACTTTTACCAAAGCCGGTGGGTGCTTCTAGAAATATGTGTTTAAAACCTGATTTCAAAGCTTGTTCAATTTCTAAGAGTATTTTCTGCTGTTTATCTCTCATAGCAGAAAGTGGAAAATAACTCTGAAGAGACATAGTTATTAGAAACGCCACCTCTTTACGCGATGCCAATTGATGACGACATATAAATACAATTAATACTATTATCTGTTGGATAACAACAATAACTTAAATGGAAATGCGACAATAAAAAGAGTGCTGATGCTTTGGATCTCATCCAAATATCATGATCCGATGTTATGCCACTTTTATCTAAGTATTCATAAGTGTAATTGTTGGAAAGTTCTAGCAGGATATTATTGCTATTAATAGGTGGCGTCATTTTCAACAAGGTTATTTAGTTGTTGATATTTCGCACTTTTTAATGTTAACTTGTTTGACGCATTCCATAGTAAACTGTCCTTTTTGAAATCAGTTAGTTAGTTAATGTATGAGGTTTTTTTGCTATGCTAGCAGATGTATATTGGTGAGGCGCACATAACATATTATTTACGAATGATTTAGATAGAGACACAATATAGTATAATTGATATGATAGGCAAATGCGACAGATGCGGAATGACTAATGTAGAAGTCATGATAGTAAAATCAGAAAATGGTAAACAAGAGAGGAAACTCTGCAATCAATGTAGACCGGCAGATGGTGCGTATGCGTATTGACAGAATTAACAAAATTCACCTTCTTATGTTATATCTAAATTTTTAGACATTCAAATATCATACAGTAACAACAATATCCTACCCAAATCTATTTTTAACACAATATAAAATAAATCGAAGTTAATCTAGATAAGATAATTGCTTATTTTTATATCATAACTGCAATCATATCAAAGAGTATCCTCTCCCTCTCTCTGTTTAGTGTTCCAACTATTATAAGGAAATACACATATCATATCGCTTATCCCCATGGTTTGTAGAAATCTCTGCGAGAGAATATATTCGAAAATACGTGTAGGCAGAAGCAATTATCTTGTCGGCAAGAAATACTGCAGAAGATGTGAAATTTACCTGAATCATAATGGAACATTTTGCCCGTGTTGTGGAGTTCAGCTAAGGACTACACCACATAATAAGAAAAGCACTAGACAACTATAGTAACATGTTTCCTCTAGTGTTAACTTGCAACCTAGTATAGCTTCCAGCCCTTGTAAATACGCTTCTTAGATCCTTAGCTGTAGATAGACTATTTTGATAAATTGCTAATACTATGCTTTGTTGCTTATAGCCAATAAGTTAAGTTGCAATACCTGGTGTATAGATTTAGATCATCTCAAAGTAGATGTTTTCAAGTATAACATTGTTGTCATTCCTTTCTTTTAAAGAAACTAAATTCAAGCCGCCGCCTCCAACCCTCCTTGTTATCGTTTTTATTAAAATTACCAAGAGCATGTGCAACCTTCCATCCTATCTTTATCATATATGGTGTTATGAAAGTCGTAATTATTGTCATTGCTCCGACCATCGGCAATATAAAAGAACTTGTGGCGCCAACATCTATTCCACCTTTAGCAACTACAAGAGCAAGTTCTCCACCTGACGACGATAAACCAAATCCTGTTTTTAGCGAAGTCAGCATACTAATTCCTTGGAGTCGGGATGATACAAGCACCGTAAAGAACTTTGCTGCTATTGATATCAATATTAATACTAAAGCGGGAATTATGAATGTAGGAATGAGAGCAATATTCATTAAAGCGCCAACTGATACAAAGAATATGGCAGCAAACATATCTTTTATAGGCGTTGCTATAACCCTGGTAACCGAATGAACCTTCGACTCTGCTATCAGTACTCCAGCAAAGAATGCACCTGTAGCAACAGAGATCCCTATTTCATATGCTATATATGAAAGACCAAATGCAACACCAAGAATGGTTACTATTAGCAAGTCATGTTGATTTGTTCTTCCTACATAATCAACAAACTTTGGTATTGTTTTTGAACCTATTATTATTACGCCTGCAATAAATGCTAACACAGTTCCAATGGACAAGCCTAATTCTAGGACTGATAAATGACCTGTAGATGTTACTACTGACTGTAAAATCGCTAACATAGATATTATTACTATGTCTTCAATTACAGCAACACCTAAAATCAACTGTGATGCTTCTTCTTTTACCACGTCTAACTCCTCTAAAATCCTCATGACAATTACTGTGCTTGTAACAGATATTGCTAATCCTAGAAATAGACTATTATAAAGAGAATAGTGCAAAACATTTTGACCTATTACAATTCCAGCAACAAAAGTGCCTAATGCTTCAGATAGAGCAATCACTAATGCTTTTCTACCAATACTTCTAAGTTTTTCAATAGGAAATTCCATTCCTACAACAAACAGCAACAGAATTATTCCAATTTCGGAAAATAGATTGAGTACATCAAGGTTAACAACTAAGCTAAAAGGTGGGGTATATGGACCGATAATCATACCAGCAATAATATAACCTATGACCATTGGTTGCTTTAACTTGTATGAAACTAAGGCCATGACAGATGCGACAACCATTATGACAGTAAAATCCTGAACTATGTGACCTATTTCAATAGCAACCATAATACAACAACAAACTAACTAGATCTCCTGTGGTAATAAAGTCTCGCCGCATTTTACTGACTCTTATTTTCTTCTTTACTATGACTTTTCCTTCCTTCCTTCCTTCCTTCGTACGTGTAAGTCGCACTACTTTATACACAGTATCAAACCTGTAATAATAAATGTAATAATAAATAAGCTAGGATATACAGACAGTGTTGTTACGGGAGGTCACCTTTTGGGCCCAACTCTGTCCTTCTAATCCATCGCCTGTAAATACATCAATATGCCTTCCTTTTATATCAGGTTTACCACTGGCAAAGACGCCGATATCCACTGATCTATATTTGTATTCATTGAATGGTGCGGGCAGCGTAGGAATTGTAACATGTGTCAATGCAGGAATAACAGACCTGTCAGTGGCGATTGAATATCCAACCCTGAGCCTGCCAGGCGGATTCATGGAATCTTCAGGGAACGGTACTTGCGTATAATTTCCTGCGTGTTGACCTGCAATTACCCATCCAAACCTTGTGTAGCCCATCCCTTCTATATTCACATGGCGAATAAATTTGGTATTTAGCATCACTATTCCTTTTCCGGTTACATTTACAGGCTTCAATCTCCCAGAATAATCAGTTTCTCTTGGATTAAAATATCCCGTAATATACCATCCTTTACTGCATGTGAAATTCTGTCCTATACTTTGAATCTGGGTAGTATTACTCTCTAACCCGTGATCAGGAGTTTTCGTAGGTATCACATTATTATTACCATCTTGATTGCCACTACCATTTTTTATTGCGTTGCTGTTGTTTTCCATTACCATAAACTCAGAACTGTTTTTACTTGTTCCAGAGACAGCTGCAAGCAGGAAAGGACTTGTGCCCAAAATCACTATTATCGCTGCCACTAATATAGCTGTAGCAACAAATAATATGGTGACAGCTATATGTTGTCTTCCTTTCATGCTGTGTTTAAACTTTAGTTGTTAAAAGAAGAAATAGATTTTTGAGCTTTATTATCATAGAATATCCCTTAATAGTGTTGGATTAAAATTAGATTAAATATAGTATCATACTATCAAGTCGCTGCTCATTATACTATAGCATTATTTAGCAATTAAATCAAAAGTAAAAAGATAACTACTGGCATTAAAAGAATATGGACTACACAGAATGACTCATGTTCTTCTAAAACAAATTCACTAACAAATTAGTTCTATAATAATAGATTATTCAATAGTATCATATACATCCTACCATGTAGCTAAATGCGGCCGAATCAAGAGATACTTATTGATATATAACACAATATTGTGATGTTAGCTGGATCTATAATCAAATCTTTAGATCCATTCTTGTCTCAGACAATATTGATAGTTGTGGGTGTTTTTTTACTTCGCGATCTATTATAACTATCATACCTGCGGCATCACCTTTAATGTGGATTTTTCATTCCAAATCAGGAACACCGGCTATAATGTCTGAAGAGATAGGAGTAAATAATCCCTTCATTTTAATCGTTCTTTGACGGCTGTCACCACCACTGTCTGATCCGATAGATGGTTCAGAAGGCCCCTAAAGAATTCTCTTGCTACTCGTAATGGTCCTTAAAGATATTCATTATTATTGTGATAGTGGTTTTTATGTGGTGTATAGGATAAGGAGAGGAATAAGTTCCTGTACCACCAAAACCATTGCCATTTTAGTTAAGGTGTATTACTTACAATACTTAAAGCCCATCAGGATTATATATTATTGTTAGTTCAATTCATTGTGGTGACAAATCCCAATTTGATCCAGGACGCAAAATACCATCCTCATCTCGTACTTCGGCTATTAGATGTACTTTGCCATCAAGATTTTCCTTTTGTACTTTGATATATCCAAAGTTGAAGATTTTATTTTCCTGGTATTTAGATGTAGCGTTAATTGTTGGGTCAAGTGGAGTTACTTTAAGTGGTATTGCACTCAACGGTCCGCTAACTAGTTCATGGTAAATCAGTTTGTGTCCATCATGATTGGGATCGTCTTCAACTAGTATGTTTGTCGGAAAATGTACATCCGTTGCAACAATAACTATGTTTTTTATATTATGGTCATCTATAAATTTTAGAAAACCTGAGCGTTCTGTTGTAAAAGTCTTTTTAAAAGTACTGCTTGTTCCATTAGTGGCCCAATTATCGCAGCCTAATTGCTTATTAAAGCAATTTGGTATTGTAGATGGTACATCGGCAGAGATAACCTTCCATGTGGAAGTAGAGTTAAGAAGACTTTGTTCTAACCAATGAAGCTGGTCTCTACCTAATAATGTTTTATTATTTTCTGGTATATCAAGTAGATCATTACGGCTACGATAAGAATGCATATCTAATATAAACAAGTCAAGGTCATTACCCCAATGAAATGATCTATAAATGCGAGTTGGATCCACTTTGTTTTTATCTATTGGTGAGAAATTAAAAAAAGCATTAATGCCAGCCTTGACTACATTGGGAAATCCCACTCTTCCTTTAGTTGCATTAGTCCAGTACGACCATTTGCCACCATAATCATTTACCACTTCATGGTCGTCTGCCTGGGAATACATGGATGTATTGCGCAAAAGACTTTGTAGATGAGGATCGGCTCTATTATACCCCCAATGTTTGTTGTAAATATCTTGTAGTTGAGTTTGGTTAGTCCAATTAACTTTATTATCAGTAACACTTGGGAAGTTTCCCTCTATGTTCTTCCATCCAGTAACATTGGATGGACCACTTGCAGAACATGCACCATCTCCATAAATCTGATCTCCATTAAATATGAAGAAGTCAGGAGATAACGCCTGCATTATCGAAAATATTGGATAACCTATTCCTCCAATGCGTCTACAATAGTTCTGACCACCAAGATCTCCACCAACAACAAAGCTGATTGGTTTGTTGCTACCGCCACCACTACCACCACCAACCAAATGATCGGGAGCAGTTCTAAAACTTCCTATTATAGAATCTGATCTTGTTAGTGTTGTTGATAATAATGCTTTACTATAGTTGCCAATAGCAGAAGAGAACCATATTCGATAGTGATAAAGAGTACCAGGAGCAAGCGAATCGAGTTTTACTCGACCAGCAAAGTCTGTTGTTTTATCGACTAATAGCATCTTTGACTTTGCATGTGAAAAAGATAAGCTGGTATCATATTGTACATGCATCATAGCTTGCATATTTGCGCGTGACCATAAGATAGCACTGTGGTCTGTAACGTCACCACTAGCAACACCATCTGGAATGACTAGCTTATTGGTATTGTTGATATTCTGTGCAAATGTAGGATTCTGTAATAATGCAATATTATTTAGGACCAAAAGCGAAATGATCACCATCATCATCATTATTATTAACACCAGAATTCTTGGTTGGTGTTTAGACATTCGAAAATTAGACAATTACAAATATTTAATAGTTTTTGGTACTTCTAGCTAGATAGAATTTGTCTTGTTTTTAGCTGTGCACTAGACAGATATGCTTCATACATTATCCTTGTTTGAGTTGCTCTAATACTACTGGTACTGATTAATTGTGAAATAATATTATTTATTTTGGTTTTGACTCTTCTTATTCTTCTGCTCTTCAGTTTACCTTTTAGATCTATATGAAAGTAGAATTTACAATTATTGCTTTTACTTGATAGATGGCAACCCAGGTTACGCACAAGTCTTCATTAGGCCCTGGCTAGTTATTATGGCGCATATTGCTGCCTTATAGGATACTGGCATCGCGGTGATGTTAATATTTCAGCTGTAGATTTGTTTGCGCGTATGGACACATAATATGCGAATATAAATTCTGGGAATTCTAATAATACTTTGTATGATATAATATTACTTGAAAATAATAGTTGTTTAACGTAATTCGCAACTAGTTAATTTATTATCTAATAGCAAAACATCTGAACGGAATAATATGTCATTCGAATTATCATTGAAACAATTTTGTTTACACTGCCAATATGTATGACGATAATATTCTTTGATGAACTCAAGCATGTAAAAGGAAATAAATTTGCCAAGAAATTTTTACTGCTCTGTAGTATTTTAGGGCAATGTTTTTAAGTTATATGTTTTACAAATAAAACAACAAAAAGAAATTGGTGGAGAATTCTCAGGTTCAACTGGTAGAAAACCTTAATCTAACGACACCAGCGTTAAATCGCTTTGTAAAACCAAATGATATTAGTAAATTGGTTGCAGAATATGGGACACCTCTTTATTTGGTTGACGAGCATACATTGCACTCAAAGGTTAGAGAACTTCATGGTTCTTATGCCAAGTTTACAGGCCCTGTAAAGGTCGCATACTCTATAAAGGCAAACTTTAACCCAGCAATTTTGCGTGCTTTCATAAAGGATGGAATATCCTTCGATTTGACATCTATTGGTGAACTTAACTTTGTAAAGCAATGCAAAGGAGATCCCGAAAACATCATTTATACAAGTGTTACTGAAGAACCAGAGGAGTATATTGAAGTATTACAAAGCGGCGTGAGAAAAGTTGTCGTTAGTTCATTTAACGGAATGACAAGTCTGGCAAAAGCAGCTAGCAAATTGGGTGTTAAACCACAAACAATGATTCGAGTGAATCCGGAAGTAGGAGTTAAAGCAGAGGTTCGTGCATCATATAGAAATGGTAAATTTGGGGTTCCAT
>DATDNG010000017.1:0-2027 GCA_036518375.1 Nitrososphaeraceae archaeon
ATATAACAAATATTATTGATATGTTAATGTCATGAGTCCACATCACGATATCACATAGAAGATATTTTTGATGATTTTAGAAGGGATATAGAAAATCTTATGGAACGCTCTTGGTGGTCGGCGTCATTATCATCATTTCCAAGGTTCCCATCATTATCATGGAGAATGCATGCTTTCGATGAAAACATAAGGATGCCTGTATGTGATATGGTTGACAAGGGAGATCATACAAATCATTTCGTAGAAGCATTGCAATTCCAGAAGAAATAGTACCTTCAAAAATAGAACCAAAAATGAATAATGGAGTATTGATGATAGACGGTCCAAAGAAGACGCCTACAAAGGTAGAAGACAAAGTCAAAAAGGTAGAAGTTAAATAAAAAAGGATAGTAGAAACAAGAGGATGAAAAAGGAAAAAAGGATGAAGAACAAGGAAAGTTTATCTTGATATTTTTTGGTGATGCCATTACTATTGAATCGTTAACTTTCTAGATGAACCTGATATATTTCAAATCAAACACCAAATGCTAATTATGGGATTGGTTGTAGATAGATAAAGGAATTTGAAAATGACCAAAGGCAATGAGTTAACAGTAAGAGAGTATATGACTAGCAATCCAGTTACGGTACAGTCTGATCTTACTGTTACAAATGCTGCAGCTATCATGGCAAATAACGGAATTGGCAATCTAATAGTTATCGAAAACAGAAAGCCAGTAGGTATTCTTAGTGAAAGGGAGATCCTACAATACTTATCATCATGGATGAAAATTCCAAATAATATTCTAGAATATGTCAAGCTTCAATCCTTTTGTAAGGTAAGTCGAAATACTTCTATTTTGGATGCAGCCAAGATAATGATATCAACTAAATCTAGGTTGTTGGTATTTGATGATTATGATGATCATAAAGACATCCATGATGATGGTGATAATAGAAATAATAATGATAATGGCAGATTGATTGGAATAATTACAGCATCAGACATAGTAAGAGCATTTAGAAATACAAACATAAACCCTCCCTTAGAGAATGTGATGACAAGAAGGATATTCGATATAGATTACAATAGCAGCATACTCACGGCAGCAACAATTATGCATTCAAAAAGAATTGGAAGCATTATCGTTAATAATACTGGCAATAAAATAACTCCATATGGTATATTTACAGAAAGAGATCTGCTAGCTAAGATCTTGTTTAAAGATGTTGGATTATCAGAAAAAGTTGGTGATTATTGCTCGACACCATTGATAATTGCAGAACATGGAATACGTGCTAATGAAGCAGCAAACATAATGTACCTTAGTAAGATAAAAAGACTACCGCTAACAAATCCGCTATCACAACACAAAGAGATTGTATCAATGGTGACAGCAAGAGATTTGGTGGAAGCATTTCAAAAAAATAATAGATAAGACAGGCATGAATCTACCATATGCAAGCTTCACAATAACACCAAAAGAAATGATTATGTAAATAGTAAATTAAATACAATTCCTTATTAGCAGTACCATGTAGACCCTATGGTGGAACCCGTGTTCCTTTTGGATAATCATTAGAAGTGGTATTATTAGTTGCAACTACAGCAAAACCTGCGCCAATTAAGAATCGTCCTATGTCATGGTCATTACCAACATATGTTCCTTCCTCTGGAAATGTTATGTCTATTGCTTCTGCCGAACCTGGAGGTATTGAAACTTCGTATACCTTTTTTGATACTGGTATTGTAGTGGAATTATTGTTATTGTTATTCTTTCCTCCCATTGCAATTGATTTATCATTACTATAGGTAATAGGATTAATCATACCCGATGCAAAATTAAATGCAATGTAACCTCTAGGACCTGCATTAACTATATACCATCTTGTTAGCTCGCCGGGTTTGACTTTAAACAATTCTGCATCATTGTTAAGTATAATTCTATTTTCAGAAACAAAAAAAGGCATGTATTTGTATGCCATTCCATTAGTCAAAATTAAATCAGGTTTATTTGCAATAAACTTATTCACATCAAAGGATCCTA
>DATDNG010000018.1:0-5103 GCA_036518375.1 Nitrososphaeraceae archaeon
AAAACAAATGGATCTAATGTCTAGAATAGGCAATGTGGGAAAATTCATGGCTATGGATCTGTTGGATAGATTATCAATCATAGGTTCAACTTTAAGCTCAAATCTTGACAAAATGACTGAAGAAGAACAGAATAAGTATAGGCAATTTCTGCAAAATGAGCTGAAGAAATTAGAGAAGGAAGACGAAAATAGCTGCAGCAGTAGACAAAATACAGGTCTTGGATAATGAATACGATAAATTATGTCTCTTAAGAGACAGAATATTATGGATAGACTTACTATTATCTCTATCATATTTATTATAATGCTATTTACAGGGATTGGTATCATGATGACTCCTGCTAAGTTAAGTGCTGCGTTGTCAGGCCGGTCAAATAGCCCCATGTTAGGAGTACTCATAATGACGGCCTCTATCCTAACTGTTACTGGTTTGGTTGGTATGGGAGTAGTGGGTTTTATAATTTCAAAAGAATAGTGTTCGAAAGAGCAGTTATCCTAGATGACAAATTCTTTACTTCCTTTAGAAAGTTCCCGAAACCACGAAATACGAGAATAAATAGTATTATTCATTTTCATATTTACACAAGACGTGCATACTCAAATAACAAGTCTTGCAGGAAGACTTCTGATTTTTGATTTATAATAAAGTTTATCTCACATGCTGCGATTGGCGACGATTGTTATTCAGCATTCGGTAATTAACACGGTTTGCATTCTAATATTAAAACTCTAACTTAGCTTATTATTGTATATTGATACATTCAGAATTGCCTTTTCATGTGTCAATCCATGGCAATAAGACTTCCTGACGACCAGAAGGAGGTTAATCAACAGGAGATGAGGCCAAGATAAAATGTTAACCTGATATATCATGTAATTCTATTATTGTTTATGACGATTCCAGAAATAATAGATCTTTTTTCACGTATGTTCATTTGGGCAATGGTAGGGGTATTTTGTTTTATAGGAATTGTTGTGATTTGGGGCATAAGGAAAAACAGATAATTGTTTGGTTAACATTGGTTGACAAATTATTTACCTACATATAACTAACTACATATAACTAACTGAGAATATGGGTAAGGTATTTTTCTTCACCTGGTAAACCATAAATATAAAATATTGCCCTTCTAATAGCTTTAAAACTAGGTTGCCGACTTCAATTTGTTCGCATATCAAAGCTTACAAATACAATTGAATGTCATAAGATCTATCGACAAATTCATTATGTATATGTACTTTGATATGCTGATTAATAATGCAAGCGTGAATTCTCATAAAATGCTCTATCGTCTTCTAGAAATATGATGCTTATATGGCAATCTTCACATAGTAGATACTTTGAATCAGCGGATAATTGCTTTTTGCATTTATTACAGAATTTTTTTAACATAGTGCATAGATAGGAATATTCGTATTTTAATGTATGAGAGGGTTTCATAAAAACGTTGATTTTAGCGATAATAATACAAGAAATTCTCTCCAGAAATAACTAAAACTAGAATCGTATCTGCTGGCAAACTAAGGTCTTATATTCAGAGGGGCGAAAGATATTTTCTTCATAGTTTATAATCTATCTAACTAATCAATGACTAATCTAACTATATATCGACTACAAATCCATTATCGTGTCTATCTAGTTTATTCTTGTTATTTTTTTTGTTTTTTTATGTTAATTATTATTTCCATTCCCACCCTATAGTCTTAATATTGCCGCCTCTGCTAGTCTCACCTTTGTAAACAACTACCAGATTCTTTACTGCAGCCAGTTTACCGGTTGTATTAGTACTAAAAAATGCAGCACCACTTTCTCTTAACTTTCCATCAGGACTGTACTGCCCTATTGCCTGGAAAACATAGCTTGCCCTTTCGCTACTGCCTTTAACCATGATATTACCGCGTCCCTGGGAATATATAGCTCCATCAGGCTTCGTAGCAATGAGATCTACGCCTTTATCTATAAAACTTCTTCCTTTGGCTGTACCATTACCCACATAAGAAATTTCGAGTAATTTTGAACTATTAACGACAATTGACTTTAAGGTCACTGTCTTATCATTCTTTATAAGAATTGGATTTCCTAATGTTATAGCAGTGGTGGTTGTTATATTATCGGTACCACCAGGACTGTTAGTCGTTGTAATAGTTGTTGTGGTGGTAGTAGTAGTTGTTACTTCTGCCATTACTTTATGTGAATTAATGGCAAGACTTGCAATCATGGTAGTCAGAAATATCAAAGTGTAATTCATAGTTGTAATACCATAGTTCATTTATAATTTATAATAAGTTCTTATTCCTGTATACTTTAATTTCTGTTTGTAGGCAGCGGTAAATTAGATGGTCATGATTGATTACAAAAATAAAGTTTGGCGCTTTTGATATCGGTTGCAAAGGCTTTGTTATAGCAAGTGTTTTATTGAAATAGCAATGTGCACCACAGTCACTGAATTGTTCGGTGATAAGCTTGGCCTTTTTTTAAGCATGAATGGACTGATCCAGCCAATATCCAGGTATGATATGTACGTGGACTGTCGAATTGGCCATGTATGTGGAGATTTAAAAAGCACTGGCTAGCAAAACAGCCGGAGTCGCTCATAATACTTACGCGTTTATGTTTTGCATAGACACACTGCATCTAAAACTCCCGAGGAATAAATTCTAGTAATCGATTCGTCCAGATATTCTTTGTCTATTTCAAATCCTACAAATGCTGTTCCTAATCTAAGACAAGCTATAGCAGTAGATCCGATACCAGAAAACGGGTCTACTACCAATGATTTATCTAACTTAGAACCATGTAACCTTATGGACATTTCGGATAATTTCACAGGGAAGGTGGCTGGGTGTGGTCTTTGAGATTTACGTTGAATCGTCTCATAGGGAATAAACCAAGTATTTCCTCTATCGCGTTTATCTTCCTTAGCTGATTTCCACCTTCGAATATTTGTTTTATCTTGATAGGGCACACCTATTGCTAATTTGTTTAATTTTACGTCTCCGTTTATAGTAAAGTGAAATATAAATTCTTGACAATCATTTAAAAATCTCTCACTTGCTATTGGCTTAAAATGTCCTACTGCAACATCTCCACTTATATTGTGATAATCCCCAACATCAGATTTATTTATGGCAATTGATTTTATCCAAGTTATCACATTTTGAAGAACAAAGTGTCTTCTCATGATATTTGCTACATCCCATGCTATCCATTGATCTTTAGGCTTGTTGCCAATATTCAAAAAGAAAGAACCATTACCTTTCAAAATATTTTTAACTTCTCTACCCACGTTCTGCATCCACTCGAGGTATTTCTCACGTGGCAGATCATCTCTATGCGTATTATAATTTGTACCGATGTTGTACGGAGGTGAGGTAACAACAACATCTACAGAGCTTTCATTAAGGTTTTCTTTCATCCCACTAATGCAATCCTTATAATAAAATGATAGACTGTTATTCTTATTTCCTGCTATTACTTCATATGCTTCGTCAAGATTTCGTTTTTGCATGTAGCAGTCTCAATTCCTAAACATTTTTACTTATTTATCCTTTACAGAAGATTATTTCTGCTAATGGTGCCATTAATGAATACTATGTCATGTAAACAAGGCACATTTTTATTGCTCACTATGATCATTAACATCAATCCTTATCACAAATCATACCGTATTGTAGCATTATTACTAGCGTAGTCTTCTGGACGATAGTTGTATTTTGATATTGGGCACATGATCTAGACCAAAAACGTGCAAATATAAAACTACAGCACATCGTAATTATTTTTTATAACCTCACCCTCTTTCTGAGCTATATCAAATAAGCCAGCTGAAAAGATTATCATCTATAAGACAAAGTCTAAAACTATCTTGTGGAATGAAATACTCTTATCCTTCCTGTGTATTGATCGGAAAAGGAACGCATTATTATTTGTGACAAGTATATCTGTATACATCAGAAGAAAATGACATATCTTATTACTTAAGATGTCAGATGATCGAGAACAGTAAATAGAAACACCACGCAAGTCCTTATCCTCCATGGACTTAGAGAAGCAAATATGAGCAGATTTAGTTGTTTTCTTCTCTGTGTCTCAGAACCATTTGAACGGCAGAATGCGCATCCTTGGCAATCATTAAAGGAACAATCTTGCGTTCATCAAGAAATTTTCCTCCATACATCTCCGACACGCCCCCGCTACCGGCTACTACAACCATTAACTTGTTCTTTATATAACCTACCCCTAATTCAATCATTGTTCCCACACCTCCACCAATTGCTATTATACCATCAGCAGATGTAGCAACGATAATATCTCTGGCGAAGCCTATGCCTGTACAAATAACTATATCACAAAATTTATTAGCAAATGAAAATTCTTCTTGAGGAATTATTCCAATAGTTAACCCATCATTTTCCTTCGCGCCTCTGCAGGCTGCCTCCATAACTCCACCCAAACCTCCACAAATCAAAATGGATCCGGACCGAGCTATTTCTTTTCCCACTTCAAATGCAATATTTCTTGAATGGGCAGTACATCTGTCTTTATTATAACCAATAACTGCGATCTGATATTTACGCATACTACTCGGCAAGTTTTTTGTTTTTTATACTTTGTCATGGCACAACAATGACAGATGCTTGTACGTCTTGATTTTGTCTGCCTAAGATCACCACTGACTTATTCGATTTCAAGACACTGATTAAGTCCAAATATATCATATCGTTTAATTCATAATTCGGGCTGCTCTGATAGGCTGGAGGAAATAAAGACTAGATTTCAGCGCTTTCTGAATGGAAGGATTTCGGCTATGATATGATGTGGACTGATTAAAAGATTGAAGGCAAGACGATTTTCTGTATCCAAAATCAAAGTTCAACAGACTATTAATTAACACTATATTACTACAATCCGCTAAGATTTATCTCCTTTGACTATACCGTTTGCATAGCTGAAAAAGCTTTAGTCAGACCGGTCGATATGATTCTTGCAACCATAACACAGATAAATAGAGTGAAGTTTATCAATAAAATTATGGAAATTCAAAGTTTCAAAATCGAATTACCTACCGATGTTAATATTATTCTAGCTCAAAGTCATTTTAT